>CAZPCR010000115.1:0-8459 GCA_964585035.1 uncultured Anaerolineaceae bacterium | reverse complement strand
TTATGGAATGGTTTCCTTGTTTCCAGGGGAAAAATCCAACCTATGGTTGCCACGTTGATCCTGATGGTTGCAGGTCGTGGTATTGCCCAACTCATTACGAACGGGCAAATCATGACGATCTATTACTCCCCCTACTTCTGGTTTGGGAATGGTTATATCCTTGGTTTGCCGGTCTCGATTTATATTGTTGTGTTGGTGTTGGTCCTGGGTTGGGTATTAGTACGAAAGACATCCATCGGCCTGTTCATCGAGTCGGTCGGAATCAACGCCAAGTCGGCGTACTACAGCGGCATCAACGAGAAGAATGTCAAATTGCTGGCCTATGCATACTGCGGGTTTTGTGCGGCGATCGCCGGTCTAATCCTCAGTTCCTATGTCCATAGTGCAGATGGGAACAACAACGGTCTGTACTATGAATTGGATGCAATCCTGGCGGTGGTCATGGGCGGGACCTTGATGACAGGAGGACGGTTCTCCATGCTTGCAAGTGCGATCGGAGCGGTCGTAATTTGGACCTTCACCGTCACAATCTATAGCCTGGGTGTCCCGGCCAATGCCCTCCTGGCTGCCAAAGCGGTGCTAGTGCTGGTGGTCATTCTGCTCTATTCCGACTACTCCCGCCGTTTGATCAATCGATTATTCGAGCGAAGAGGTTCCAAGCATGATACAGCGAGCTAAACTCATCTTTTTCCGCTACGGGGCACTTCTCATAACCTTTGCGGTCTTCCTCCTGGTTTATTTTGTAGGCAGCCGGCTGTATCCCACGATGCAGAAGCCACAGGTGTTTTTCAACCTATTTATTAATGATGGCAGCCTGTTGCTTGTTTCCATTGGGATGACGCTGGTAATCCTTACCGGCGGGATCGATCTTTCGGTGGGAGGGATGATTGCCCTGATCAGCACGGCCTCGGCGGCATTGCTGCGGGGCGGGATGAGTCCCTACCTTGTCATTCCGCTGATGATCGTCATCGGCATTGCTTTCGGAGCGCTCATGGGTTGGATCATCCAGACGCTAAAAGTACAGCCTTTCATTGCGACCCTGATGGGCCTTTTCTTCGCACGCGGCCTGGCTTATATCATCAGCCTGACTTCCGTGAGCATCAAGGACCCAGTTTATATGAAGCTGGCGCTAACACCCATCTACATTCCGTTCATACCCAATGCCTACATTTATCCTGCAACTTTACTTGGTCCCATCGTGCTGCTAGTGGCGATTTATTTGAGCTTTTTCACACGCTTTGGCCGCACGATCTATGCCATGGGCAATAACGAACAATCCGCGACGCTCATGGGTCTGTCAGTGCCTCGTACAAAGATCATGGTCTATGCGTTCAGCGGCTTCTGTTCGGCCCTGGCAGGGATTGCCTTCAGCATGTCATTGCTGGCAGGTTATGGACAGTTTGCCACCGGGATGGAGCTTGACTCCATTGCTGCGGTGGTGATCGGCGGAACTGCATTAAGCGGCGGTGTAGGTAATGTCATTGGCACCCTGTTCGGCGTAATGATCCATGGGACGATTGTGTCCGTTCTGCAGTTCAATGGCAGCTTGAGTTCATGGTGGACCAGGATTGGCGTCGGTATACTGACCCTGATCGCGATCGGAATTCAAAGTTTGTTCGCCCTCAGGAAGAAGTCTTCATAAGAAAACCTGTGTGTGTTCCTTTAATTTCTCTCCCACAAGCCGTGAAAAAAGATCGTCAAAGTTACAGGCATGGGATCAAATCAAACCGCATCCAACGCAGAACTCAGCCTCAAGGTGGAGCGCATCCAACCCGTGGATGCGCTCTTTTTCCAGCAGTTCAGCAATTTTACCTGGGCAAAATGCGGCGCAGCCTGCCATATCAACGCAGCCTTTTCCCCAAGAAATCGGTTTGAAATAACGACTTCAAATCATGGGAGATGAACATGGATCGAAACGAAATCCAAAAAGCAATTGAGAGCGGGAAGTCCGTACTCGGCATCGAATTCGGCTCGACCCGCATCAAGGCGGTATTGATCGGCGATGATCATACGCCCATTGCTTCCGGAGGTTATGAGTGGGAAAACCGGTTTGAAAACGGGGTCTGGACATACAGTCTCGATGATGTATGGACGGGTTTGCAGACAAGCTATCGCCAGCTCAGCAGTGAAGTTTCCGAGAAGTACAACACGCCGCTCAAAACCATTGGCGCCATCGGCTTCAGCGGCATGATGCACGGTTATATGGCGTTCGATAAAGATGAAAACCTGCTTGTCCCATTCCGTACCTGGCGAAATACCATGACTGGGAAGGCAGCTGGAAAACTCACGGATCTATTCCAATTCAATATTCCCCAGCGCTGGAGCATTGCGCATCTTTATCAGGCAATATTGAACAAGGAAACCCATGTCAGGGATATCAACCATCAGACCACACTGGCCGGCTATGTTCATTGGAAATTAACGGGCCAAAAGGTGTTGGGCGTCGGCGAAGCCTCTGGCATGTTCCCCATCGACAGCAAGATCAACAATTACGATAAACGCATGATCGAGCTGTTCAACGAACAACTCAAGAAGGAACACATACCCTGGAAGATCCAGGACATCCTACCGAGGGTCCTTAGGGCAGGTGACGCGGCGGGCGTTCTGAGCGAAGAAGGCGCAAGGCGGCTCGATCCCACAGGACAATTGCAATCCGGCATCCCGCTTTGTCCACCGGAGGGCGATGCAGGCACGGGCATGGTCGCGACCAACAGCGTTGCGGAGCGAACGGCCAATGTTTCCGCAGGAACATCCGTGTTTGCCATGATCGTCCTTGAAAAGGCCTTATCCAGGGTTTATCCTGAGATCGACATGGTGACCACGCCCACAGGCAAGCCGGTGGCCATGGTCCACAGCAATAATTGCACATCCGATATCAATGCGTGGGTCGACCTGTTCCGGGAATTCACCCATGCATTGGGCGCGGAAGTGGGGGAATCCGAGCTGTTTGAATTACTGTATCAAAAGGCGCTGGCCGGCGATTCCGACGGCGGCGGGCTGCTTGCCTACAATTATTTTTCAGGCGAGCCCATCACACATCTTGAAGAAGGGCGTCCCTTGTTCATCCGCACACCCGAAAGTCGTTTCACGCTTTCGAACTTTATGCGAGTGCATCTTTTCTCGGCGCTCGGTACCTTGAAGATCGGATTGGACATCCTCTTCGACCAGGAGAAGGTAAAGATAGAAAAGGTACTTGGTCAGGGCGGCTTCTTCAAGACCAAGGGAGTGGGTCAAAAAATCATGGCCGCAGCGATGAACGTCCCCGTTTCCGTGATGGAGACGGCCGGAGAGGGCGGCGCATGGGGAATTGCGCTGCTTGCCGCGTACATGCTCCATAAGGCAAAGGACGAACCCCTGGAAGCTTATCTCTCCAACAAAATCTTTGCAGGAGAAAACGGCACGACGATATCTCCCGATCGCAAAGATGTCGAGGGGTTTACGAGTTTCATGGAACGCTATAAAAAGGGACTTGTCATCGAACTAGCGGCGGTAGGTGCATTGAAGTAGAAGATCTATACCAAGGAAGTGATCTACCATGCGACAGTTCGATAATTGAGGATATCGAGGATTAAATATTCAGAAATGAGCATGCTGGAAAAACTAAAAGAACAACTTGTAGAACTCCATCTTGAACTGCCAAGGAACAACCTCGTGGTATGGACGGGCGGGAATGTGAGTGCGCGTGACCCTGAGAGCGGGCTGGTTGTGATCAAAGCCTCAGGCATCCGTTACGATGAGATGCGTGCACAACACATGGTGGTAGTCGATCTCGATGGCAAGAAGGTGGAAGGTGATTACAAACCCTCCTCCGATGTGTACAGTCACCTGTATATTTACAAACATCGTCCGGATGTATTCGGGGTGGTGCACACCCACTCCGCTTATGCCACGGCATTTGCGGCGGTGAATAAACCCATCCCGGTGGTATTGACAGCGATCGCCGATGAATTTGGCGGGCCAATCCCCTGCGGCGGTTTCGCACTGATCGGCGACGATGCCATCGGGAAGGTCGTGGTCGAAAGCATCGGGAAGTCGGCCGCAGTGCTGCTTAAAAACCACGGTGTATTTACCATTGGCAAAAGTGCAAAAGCAGCCGTCAAAGCGGCGGTGATGACAGAAGACAATGCAAAAACCGTCTGGCTGGCAATGCAGATCGGTACGCCCGATGAAATTCCACAAAAGGATGTGGAAAAACTGCATCATCGATACATGAATGATTACGGACAATAGGATGAGGGACAGACAATCACCTGTCCCAAGTAACTCTTACGAGGAGAAGCAATTATGATCGATCTAAAGCAGTACGAAGTCTGGTTCATCACGGGGAGCCAGCATCTGTATGGTCCAAAAACACTGGAACAGGTGGCTGAACATTCATCTGAAATTGCCAAGTCATTGGGAGATTCGAAGCATATTCCCGTACGAGTGGTGTTCAAACCCGTACTGACGACGCCCGAGCAAATCCGCACCCTGTGTCTGGACGCCAATTCCGCGGATCAATGCGTGGGCCTGATCACCTGGATGCATACCTTCTCGCCTGCCAAGATGTGGATCGCCGGCCTGAGTTTACTCAAGAAACCTTTCCTGCACCTGCATACCCAGTACAACCGCGAGATCCCGTGGTCCGAAATTGACATGAATTTCATGAATTTGAACCAGTCCGCGCACGGTGACCGCGAATTCGGTTTCATCGGCAGCCGGATGCGTTTGGATCGAAAAGTTGTGGTTGGGCACTGGATGGATGAAGATGTCCAATGCAACATCGGAACCTGGACGCGAGCTGCCTGCGCCTGGGCGGACTGGCAGGGAGCCAGGATTGCCCGCTTTGGCGATAACATGCGTGACGTAGCGGTGACCGAGGGCGATAAAGTTGCAGCGCAAATCCAACTTGGATACGATGTTTATGGTTACGGCGTAGGGGATCTCGTAGAAGCGGTCAAGGGGGCCAGTGAGGCCGATATCAAGCAGATGGTGGAGACTTATCTCGACGAATATGATGTCGCCCCGGCCCTGCAGACCGGCGGTGCGAAGCATCCTTCGCTGCGTGAAGGGGCAAGAATCGAAGTCGGTTTACGTAATTTTTTGAGCAGCGGCCATTTCAAAGCGTTCACCACCACATTTGAAGACCTGCATGGATTGGAACAATTGCCCGGCCTGGCCGTTCAACGTCTCATGCGCGACGGTTACGGTTTTGGAGCCGAGGGCGATTGGAAAACCTCCGCGCTGGTGCGCGCTATGAAAGTGATGAGCGCGGGACTAGAAGGCGGCGTGAGTTTCATGGAAGATTACACATATCACTTCAGCGCCTCAGGCGATAAAGTGCTGGGCGCGCACATGCTCGAAGTGTGCGAGTCGATTGCGGCGGGCCGGCCCAAAATGGATATCCTGCCACTTTCGATTGGTGGGAAGGCCGATCCGCTCCGTCTGATCTTCGACACCAAAACCGGACCCGCTGTTGGCGCCGCCATGATGGACATGGGTCAACGCTATCGACTCCTGGTTAACGCAGTGGATGTAGTCCCGACGGATGCGCCGCTGCCCAAGCTGCCGGTTGCGCACGCCTTATGGATTCCACGGCCGAACCTCCAGGTGGCAGCGGCAGCATGGATTTATGCCGGCGGTGCACACCATACCAGTTTCAGCCTTGCTCTCACACCGGCGCATTTGCAGGACTTTGCAGAGATAGCGGGCATCGAGTGCCTACTCATCAAGGAAAACACCCAGATTGATGAATTCAAGCGGGAACTACGCTGGAACGATTTGTATTATCAGCTGGCCAAAGGGTTGTAATATACGGTATATGCTCCGGCATTGATGATCTTTTCTGGTCCAGGCAGCCGAACCAAAGGTGCAAAAATCAAAGTAAAATATACACCTTGAAAATAACCAAAGGATTTAGAACAAAATTTGCATACGCAATGCGGAATCTGCATCAAAAGCAGTTGTTCATAAGTGTTGCCACTGTCGCGTTGCTTGTCGTTGCAGTGCTGATCGTCATACCGCACCTCAATTTCAAACCGGCAGCAACGAACCCTGCGCCAATGGATGCTGCCCCTGCTCTGGGCCCGAAGAATGCCCCGGTCACTATCATTGAATATGCCGATTTTGGCTGCCCCTCCTGCTGGTTTTGGTACAAGACCGGTGTACTCAATCAGTTGCGCGCTAAATACGGAGACCAGATCCGCTTTGTCTGGCGGGACTATCCGGTCATTACCCTGCTCTCTCCCGAGGCTGCAGAAGCCGGGCAGTGTGCGAACGACCAGGGCAAGTTTTGGGAGTTCCATGATGCGGTCTACGAGAATCAGGGAAATATTGGGGCGAGCGATCTGCAATCGTACGCGACCGCAATTGGGTTGAATTTGAGTCAATTCGATCAATGCGTGAGTTCCCACCGCTATAAAGATCGGGTGAACGCCGAACAGACCGAAGCTTTTACCTACGGTTACAACGGTGCGCCCTTTTTTTTAGTGAACAACCAGTTATTACAGGGTGGACAATCGCTGTCTTTTTTCGCAAGTGTTATCGATCCCCTGCTGGCTGCCAAGAAATAGTGCATGTGCGGTTTTGCGAAGAATACCCTCGCAGCTGCCGGCGCATGACGATCAGATCATAACTGCGTGGGGAGGTTCGAAGCTGAACTTTTTCCAGGTTCCACTTTTCTGTCGACGTGGACACGCTGTAACGCATCCATCGGAACCAGGCAATGTAAGCGATGAGCAAGATGTTGTTTACCATTATCCAGACGATGGTTCGCAAGCTTTAACCGGGCTACGAGCGCGCCATTGTAGAAGATGTCAACAAAACTATGAAGTTGATCTGCAGCGCTCGGCGTGGTTATTACCTTGAAGTGGAGGAGGTGGCCGAACTCGAACGCCCGCCGATGGCCTGCGTAGCTGCTTACCAGGAACGCAGGAGGAAACCACTCGACCAGAGCTTGTCAGTCAAAACCAAACGGTCGGAATTTCGTAGGATATTACAAGGGTCAAAGTGGTGTCCCGCTAAATCAGAATAAAGATATTGCATCCAGTGTTTTGTCCGCGGTAAGAAGAGTCAAATAATGCTCAGACGCGCATGGCCGTATTTCCTGGTCACAATAATGATCTTAAGTTTATTTGTGGCTCTTTCTTTGAGAGCATACTGGCTACGGGGAGGTCCCGATTGGGCATATTATTGTGTAGAGATTGTTCTAGGATTACTCTCTATAATAACTGGTCTGGTTGTTCTGGTTGGTAGCGTTATTTCAACGGAATTTGTCCGCAAGCTTTATACATTGGAAAACAAGCAATTTAGAGTAACCAAATTTAGACGTCTACGCATGATGTTGTCGTTTGGTTTAGCACCTATCTTAATTGAAATATTGTTATTGGTAACCGCATATTATCAATGGATAATATTAAAATGTCCTGCCTTCGGTTGTTAGTTCTAAACTTAATTTTATTTCTTGAGACACAATAAGGTAGTATGTGGCAAAAGACCGAATTGTAAGATCAAAAAAACCACAATTAACCCTTGATTACTGCTTCTTGATTAATTATCAGGATTTAATTTTATCTTTTATAGAGTAAAAACATGCTGCTGGTTCAGATTACTACGCAGTGCCCTGTAGAACAAATATTCTGATATAATATTTATAAGGTCGGCGCGGGCCGAACCCATTTATCAATGGAGGATGAGATGAATTTTAGTTCTATCAATTGGCTGGCTATTGTAGTGTGCGTTATTGTCAGTATGGTGGTGGGATTCTTCTGGTTTGGCCAGAAGACATTCTTTCCGATCTGGTGGAAGGCGATCGGTAAAACAGGAAACGTTGAGCCCGGTGGGACAATCCCCATGGGATTAATGTGGGGGCTTACCGTGCTGGCGTCGCTGGTGCAGGCTGTATTTATGGCGCTCCTGGTCAATGCGATGGGGAGTATGACACCGGGAGGTGCAACCCTTGGCTCAGGCGCGATGGTTGGGTTTTTCCTGTGGCTCGGTTTCGTGGTACCATCGAGTCTAACGAACAAATTATTCGCGGGCCAGTTGAAAGCTTGGGTGATCGAAATGGGTGACCACCTGATCACGTTCGTGTTGTTCGGCGCGATATTGGGCGCGTGGCATTAAGTCCGGAATTAAATCAAAAATTCCTGAAGAACTTGAGTTCTTCAGGAATTTTTTTGCCACCTGACACTTTCAAAAGGGGATGAAAATTTGGATATGAGTTCCGGAAACCCAAACACATGCAGAATAGAAAGCCGCGAAAGAGAAGCCGACACAATTGTGGATGAAGGTCATCAAATTTGACGCGATTCCAGAAGCCATGAGCAAGGTATGCAGGCAATACTGACACATCCCCCAAGTGGAGGAGAGAAAAATTCCCCGTTGGATGGATGAAGCCGAGCAGTGTTTGTTGTAATATCAGCGAAAACCATGAAAGGAGAATTCCATCGAATTAAAAATCGTACTGTTTTTGAATGGCG
>CAZPCR010000114.1:5966-8573 GCA_964585035.1 uncultured Anaerolineaceae bacterium | reverse complement strand
CGATTAGAGATGTCAAGAAAAATGATGCCATACAAGTTTAATAAAGTTCGATCTTTGCTTTAATTAAAACAACTGTAGGGACACGGCAACGCGTGTCCCTACAGGATCATTTTCCATATTTACAACTTTGGAAGCACAATGGATTGCTGTTTTTGGTACTTTCCTTTCTTATCGGCATAAGACACCGTGCACTCGTCATCTGCCTCAAAAAAGAGCACCTGTGCGATACCTTCATTGGCATAGATCCTTGCAGGGAGTGGGGTTGTATTTGAAATCTCGAGCGTTACGTAACCTTCCCATTCCGGCTCGAATGGCGTAACGTTGACGATAATTCCGCAACGCGCGTACGTGGATTTGCCGATGCAGACCGTCAGCACTTTGCGAGGTATCCGAAAATATTCGATGGTGCGCGCCAGGACAAAAGAGTTCGGCGGGATCACGCATACGTCCCCCGAAAAATCAACCATGGACTTGGGATCGAACTGCTTGGGGTCCACGGTCGCGCCGAACACATTGGTAAAAATCTTAAATTCATTTGCTACCCGGATATCATACCCGTAGGAGGATACCCCGTAAGATATCACTCCATCCCTGGTTTGACCGTCTATATAAGGTTCGATCATTTTTTGTTCGATTGCCATCTTGCGGATCCAATGATCAGGTTTGAGTCCCATGCAATTCTCCTCTATATGGTTTTCAATGATTGGGTCTTGGTTACGGGGTTATGATACCCCGCCCCTATCTTCCATCGTCTTCTGAATTTCCTTTTCGATCTTATCAGCTTTTTTCTCGAGATCACTCAGCTCCTCTAATATCGTCTCACCCGCTGCTTTGTCCTCAAGGGAATTCAAATTGATCTTGACGTTATAACCCGCGGCATTCAGCGCCGCGTGTGCCAGTGCTGAAGCGGACATGGCATCGCTAATGGCGTTCAGGTTTCCATCTCTTGCGCACAGTGCGGCCAACTCCATCACTTTCACAGAGTGTGCCACCGTATCCAGCGGCACGTGCGCTGCCTTCAAGGTAGCGATCATGATGGCAGCCTGGCGGGTTTGTTGTTCTTCGTTGGTTTCCTTGGGTAATTTCAAGGCTGCCATCACAGCTTCGAAGGCTGCGGAATCATCTTCGACTGCATCCGTTAGTTCTTTTCGTAATTCTTCGGCTTGCACTAGGACAGCTTGCATTTCCGCTTCGACTTTAATGTATTTCTTCTTACCGATGGTAAGGCCGGCGACCATAGATACCAGCGCGGCGCCTAGCGCGCCGGCATAAGCTGCTGCGGACCCGCCTCCTGGCGCCGCGTTGGCCGCTGCAACTTCATCAAGGAATGAAGCGCCTGCCGATTGCATGTCAGTAGGTTGGTTTTTTTGGTAAATTCGAGATTCAAGAATTTGATCCGGGTTGAATTGATCGAGCTGGGTATACCAGACCGCTGCATCAACCAGAGCGGCCTGCGGGATTAGGCCCACCAGTTCACTGTGATGGACCTCAACACCGTAACGCTGCGCTTCCCGCCGTATCATTTCAACAACTCGTCCAATCGGCGTCTCGCGGAAATTGGTGAGGTTCATAGAGACCTGCGCTCGCCCGTCGACGAATAACCCAAGCGCCTTGACATAACGGAGGCCGCCGGATGACTGGCGAACGGCTTTCGCAATTTTCTTCGCAATACCCACCTCCGCAGTCGTTAAATAAACATTGAAAGCGATTAACGGATTACGCGCCCCGATGACTGTTGCCCCGGCCGTCCCGAGTTTAGCGGGACCAAAATCAGGTTTGCGGTCTGGGTCAGTTTCGATCTCGGCCTTGAGACCTTCATATTGACCCCTGCGAATGTATTCCAAATTCATACGGTCCGGACGGGTGGCGGCAGCTTCATATAAATAGACCGGGATTTGAAGATCGCCTCCAACCCGTTCACCTAATCGCTTCGCCATCGCGATACATTCATCCATTGTCGTATCAGAGATTGGGACAAAAGGCACAACGTCCGTTGCTCCTATGCGCGGATGCTGACCTGAATGTTGGTTGAGATCGATCAATTCGGAAGCGGTCTTGATGGAGAGGAAGGCCGCTTCTTCCACAGCCTCTGGTGGACCGGCAAAAGTGAGTACTGTCCGGTTGTGGTCGAGGTCGGACGATCGATCAAGCAGGTGGATGCCCTTTACTGAGGTAATGGATATCGCGATCTTTTCCACCACCTCGGGGCGGCGGGCTTCAGAAAAGTTGGGTATACATTCAACGAGGGCTGTCATGGGAATTACAATACTAGATATCCTGTTTGGGAATTTAGGCAAGTGGGGTAATTATAAGGGGTGAAGGATGGAGAAGCAATCATACTCCAGAGCCATATATTCTCTCCCCCAAGGTCGTACGAAACCTAGCAGGACAGAATCACCAGTAATAATTACAAGTACAATAGTGTCATGTCAAAAAGGACAAGGCTACTGCAAATACGCTCGCAGCGATTTGTCACTCTTTGCGGACGGGTGTTCCATAATACCGACCTGCAGTATTTCCCGAATGCCGAATATCACGGTCGGACGATTAACTTTTGTACAGAATCCTGTCTCGGCGCATTCCTCTCTGACCCTCAGCGATTTTATT
>CAZPCR010000114.1:0-5866 GCA_964585035.1 uncultured Anaerolineaceae bacterium | reverse complement strand
TCGGTTTTCTCTATAATGAAGGCATCATCGAAAAGATGGATGAAGTCGCGGATGTGCGGGTGTGTGAACATGGGGATAATGTGGATGTTTGGTTGAATCATGATGCGCAGCAACCCAAGTCATGGCGGCGCACTTCAGGTTGTACGGGCGGCGTTACGGCGGTTGATGCGTTGGCGCGTCCTGATATCGCATTTGACGGAAGTCGGCCCAAATTCCGGCCCGAGGTGATCGAGAATCTGGTAGAGCTGTTGTTTGAGGCGCAGGTGTTGTATCGCGAGACCGGCGGCGTCCATACATCGGTCTTGAGTGATGGAGAAAAAGCTTTGGTCTCTGCGGAGGATATTGGCCGTCACAATACACTTGATAAGATTGCTGGGCTGTGTCTTATGAAAAATATCTGGCCAGAGACGCGCATTTTGATGACGACTGGGCGCATCAGCTCCGAAATGCTCCAAAAAGCAGTACGGCTGCAAGCTCCGGTACTGATCTCACGCACATCTCCCAGCTCGCTGTCGATTGAAATGGCGGAACGCTATGGTATAACCTTAATTGGGTATGCTAGGCGGCAAAGGTTTAACGTTTATTCAAATCCACAAAGGACCGGTCTTTAGGTACAATCAGATTTATGAAGTCTCGCCGGATATTTTGTTATTTTATTCTTGTAATTTTATGTGTCTCCTGTTCCCCCAACTCAAACAATCTACCCGGAAGCTATCCAACCTACAACCCCTTTGTGCCATTAGGCGGTACGGCCCACGCAACAGATATAAACTCCACCGCACTGCCCTCGCCCACGCGTACACCCGGACCTACACCGACGCGCGCTCCTCTTTCCGTGACAATTCCACCGCACAATGCAAACGCTTCTCTTGTCACGCCCACACCGGACATTTCACAAAGCCTGCCGACGCCTCGCCAGGCTTCGAACCAATATACGGTCGTAGCCGGGGATACACTCGGTTCGATTGCCCAGACCTACGGCATCAGTGTCGAGTCGCTTCAGCAAGCCAACGGTCTGACCGACGACAGCATACTAAATATCGGTCAAACCCTTAACGTACCTCCTCCGGCACCTGTTACTCCCGGCCCTCCGTTTAAAGTGATTCCTGATTCGGAATTAGTTTACGGGCCTGCCAGCGCCCAGTTTGATATAGATGCTTACGTGAAAAATAAAGGTGGTTATCTGGCAGTTTATACCGAGCAGGTAAATGATGAAACGCTCACAGGTACACAAGTTGTCATGCGGGTGGCGCAGGATTATTCAGTCAACCCGCGCCTATTAATGGCATTGCTCGAATATCGCAGCAAGTGGGTGACCAGCGCGCAACCTGACGTTCTTGATTATCCGTTGGGTTTAGCCCGATCAGATCACTCCGGCTTGTATCGCCAATTAACCTGGGCCGCTAATGCGCTAAACCAGGGATTTTATTTATGGCGTGCAAATGCCGTTGGGACATGGGTGCTTGGAGATGGGAGCGTTGTACCGATTGACCCAACCATCAATGCCGGCACGGCAGGTGTCCAAAATATGTTCTCCATCCTGGATGATCGGACGGAGTGGGATACCGACGTGAGCGCATTCGGATTATTCCAGACTTATTTCTTCTTATTCGGGAATCCATTCGACCTTGCCATCGAGCCATTGACTCCTTCAAATCTTACCCAGCCTCGATTGGATCTACCTTTCGAACACGGATCGATCTGGGGGTTTACAGGCGGTCCTCACGCCGGTTGGGATTCAGGCTCGGCTTGGGCCGCTCTCGATTTTGCTCCTTCAGACGTTATGGGTTGCGCAATGAGTGCGGAATGGGCCACGGCAATTGCCGATGGTTTTATCGTACGTGCGGGTACCGGAGAAGTGATAGAGGACCTGGATGGTGACGGGTACGAACAAACCGGGTGGGACATCCTTTATATGCACATGGCCGCCCAAGACAGGGTGGAAGCCGGTACTTACGTCTATACTGGTGACCATATTGGACATCCTTCCTGTGAAGGCGGGATCGCCAATGCCGCTCATCTTCATCTCGCCCGAAAATATAATGGTGAGTGGATTCCTGCGGATGGGCCGCTTCCGTTTGTGCTGGGTGGATGGACTTCCAGTGGAGACGGTACTGAATATGATGGTTATTTAAAGCGAGGGACTTCTACATTGGAAGCAGCCGAAGGCATCAGCGATCTGAATCAAATTTCCCGCTGAAAATTCCAATTAAGGATGAGAAAAATTGGGTGTGCATAAATCCGCCCCGCTCACATCTATTTTCTGCGGGTGCAGTATTTTTTCCCCCCCGCCATTTACATGCCCCCTATAAATGACCACTCCGTTGATGATATGGATTTAATGTACACAGGTATAATTCTCAGTACGGATTCCATGTGAGACGATTCATTGCGACGCTATTCATTGCTGCTTTATTATTAACCTCCTGCAGGCAATCCCCTTCCTTATGGGGAACGGTTGCTACACCTACATCTGAGTTATTCATCCCGACCCTTTTTGTGCCTGAAGCTCAGCCCGCGACTGCCTCATCAACCCCTCTCCCCCTCCCGACTTCCACTTTCACACCCACACCCACGTTGATCCCGCTTCAATCCTTAACGAGGCCATCTCCGTTGAGCGAAACGAATGAAACGCCGGTCGTTGAAACGACTCTGACTGCTACGTTTGATGTGCCTGCCACTCTCTATTACTCGGAAAGTGGCGATGACCTTGCAAGTCTGGCTGACAGGTTTAATGTTGATCCTTCTGAAATACGGGCCGATATCACATTACCCAAAACCGGGTTAATCGGCCCTGGAACACTGCTTGTTATCCCCGATCGGATCAAAGAACAGACCACACCCAACATCCAGATAATTCCCGATAGCGAGCTTGTCTTTTCCGCGACAGCCAAAGACTTCGATATTGCCGATTATGTTAAAAATTCCGGCGGTATTATCAGTACATATCGTGAGTACCTGGGCTCTACCGGCTGGACGACGGGTGCTGATGAGATCAAACGCCTGGCGTACGAGAATTCGATCAACCCGCGGCTTTTGCTTGCCCTCCTCGATTATGAAGGCCGCTGGGTGCATGGCCAGCCGGTGGACGCCTTACATACCGATTATCCAATGGGATATCAAAATGTGCTTTACAAGGGAATGTTCAGCCAGATGGTCTGGGCTGTCAACCAGCTTTCCATTGGTTATTATGGATGGCGCGCGGGCACCGTAACCGAGCTTAGTTTTCCCGACGGCACAAAACTTCGCCTCGATCCCCGCTTGAATGCTGGCACGGTCGCAATCCAATATCTATTTTCGCAGCTGCACAGTCAGTCGCAGTGGTCGCAAATGATTGACATGAAAAGCGGTTTCCCTGCCATGTACACTCAGATGTTTGGCGATCCCTGGGCCCGCGCCGATTCTGTGGACCCATTATTTCCTCCAGGCTTGAGTCAACCCGAGATTTCCCTGCCCTACCAGCCGAATGTCGAATGGAATTTCACCGGCGGCCCGCACGGCGCCTGGGAACATGACGGGTCCCTGGCAGCAGTTGACTTCGCACCGTCCACCGACCACGGTGGCTGCGATGTGACTCCCACCTGGGTCACAGCTGCCGCTCCGGGTTTAATAGTGCGTTCCGATACCGGCATAGTGGTGGAAGACCTGGATGGTGATGGGTACGAACAAACAGGATGGGACCTGGTATATTTACATATCGCCACCCAGGGACGGGTGCCGAATGGGACCTATGTTCAAAAAAATGACCGCATCGGTCATGCTTCCTGTGAAGGGGGTATCGCCACAGGTACACATCTTCACTTTGTTCGTAAATACAACGGTGAGTGGGTGGCCGCTGACGGCCCCATACCCTTTGTAATTGGCGGCTGGACCGTTCACCAGGGCGCGTTGCCATATGAAGGCACATTAACCAAAGGTGATAAAACGATTATTGCCGACCCTGTCGGCGAGCTGAAATCTGTTATCATCCGTACTTCGAATGACCCATAAACATCTTATTACAACTCTCGTATTCATCGGAATTTTACTTTCCGGCTGCGTTTTTCAACCGAATCCCCAAATCCCCCAGACATACAATCCTTTTTCCCCTCCCTCCGCACCAGAGGGGGCGTCCGGTTCTATTTCTGCAACTCCTCTTCCAGTTCGACCTAATTACAAACCGGGCGAATTAGTGGATTACATTGCCCAATCCGGCGACACGTTACCTGCCCTCGCGGCGCATTTCAACACAAGCGTCCCAGAGATCATGGCGGCAAATCCAATCATCCCCAACGGTGCAACCACCATGCCTCCCGGGCTGCCAATGAAAATTCCAATTTACTATAAAGCCTTGTGGGCCAGTCCATTTAAGATTGTTCCCGATGCCGTTTTCGTCAACGGGCCTGCGCAGGTCGGGTTCAGCACGTCGGCCTTCGTTGATTCAAAGTCCGGCTGGCTTAAGAATTATGTTACTTACGCCGGTGGTCAATACCGCACGGGGGCCGAGGTCGTTGATTATGTCGCCACGAATTACAGCATAAGTCCCCGTCTTTTATTGGCAATCCTTGAATACAGCGCCGGTGCCTTAACACAGCCGACGATGCCGAACAAGAAATATATATTGGATTATGCACAACCCTATTATGCCGAGGCACCAAACCTAGCTTATTTACAGTTGGTCTGGGCTGCCGATACTCTCAATAACGGATATTATGGCTGGCGTGCAGGCATCATGAACGAATTCGATGAGCCAGATGGGACACTTATCCGTCCGGACCCCTGGCAGAATGCAGCATCGGTGGCGATCCAATATTTGTTTTCACGAACAAATTCAGGTTCCAGGTATGATGCAGATGTCGGTCCAGATGGTTTTGCAAAGACCTATAAAGTCTTGTTTGGTGATCCATGGATGAAGGATACCAAATTAATTCCAGGCAGCCTGGAACAGCCCGCGCTGTTATTTCCATTTCCTGCTGGCCAGGTCTGGACCTTTACCGGAGGTCCGCATACCGGCTGGGGGTCTGTCGGTTCGCAGCCTTTCGCAGCAGTGGACTTCGCTCCACCATCCGAGCATCACGGTTGTTTCACACCCGATCCGCAAAACTATGCCATCGCAGTGGCCGATGGGCTGGTCATCCGTTCAGGCCCGGATGGCGTGGTATTGGACCTGGACGGTGATGGCGACGAGCGTACCGGCTGGGTGATCTACTATTTACATCTTTCAAATACTACGCGCGTGCCGTTGGGTAAAGAGCTGCATGCCGGTGATCTTATTGGATACCCATCCTGCCAGGGCGGTGAGCTTGTAACCGGTACGCATGTGCATATCGCACGAAAATATAACGGTGAATGGATCCAGGCGGGCGGCCCGCTGGCTTTCAACTTTGATGGCTGGGTTGTCAATGATGGGAGTGCTGCCTACGAAGGTTCACTGATCCGCAACGGGGTGACCGTCAAGGCTTGTGTCTGTTCGGATTACCGTTCCGAAATCAGGTCGGATTTCGCCCCATAAACAACCCTCCATGAATACTTGGAAAACAGATATGCGCGGGAATATGCTCTGCGCATATCTGTTTTTCAGAATTCTTAGTCAGACGCATAAAGTCGAGGAGCCCAAGCAGCGGAGTGTCGGCATAACTGTGAAATTATTATTTTCGGTACGTCCCTTGTTTAACCAACCTTTGCTTTCCATTTCCTTCGTCTTCGTAAATCGAATAATTCAAGACTATTGGAAAAGCCTTTTCAAGCATCGCATGCACCGGGCAATATTTCTTCACGGAAAGATCGATGGCCCTCAAAACGGCGGATTCGTCAATTCCCTTGCCAACCACTACATACTCAAGCGCTGCCTCTGAAATGACCTTTGGATAGTCGGCTGCCCGCTTGG
>CAZPCR010000113.1:0-8619 GCA_964585035.1 uncultured Anaerolineaceae bacterium | reverse complement strand
ACCAATGCAATGAGGGCTGAAACTAATATCAACCACCAACTGCGCTGGAAGATCAGGCCGGGTGGCAACACCTGCTTTTTTCTATCCAATAACTGCATCATCCACAGCAAGCCGGAGGAGGCGCCTAAACTTGAGGCTGTAGCTGAGGTGACCACGATTATCAAGCCATGCGGATTGAGCAGGCCGATCGCGATGGACACCGCGGCTCCGGTCAGATAAGATGTCAGAGCCAATTGGCGCGCGTAGCGGATCCGTGCATTCCCGCTGCCGCTGATCCGTGGGTCGATGATGCGAACGGCGATGTTGATCATGAAGTAGTAGCTGGCGATACCGGCGAGCGTGAGGACGATCCGCCAGAGCCACTCGGGCGCGGCCTGGTAGAACAGGCCGTCGCGGGTTGTTCCCAAATCGCCAATGCCGGTGATGCCGGAGAATAATAAATAGCCGGTGGCAGCCATGAAGCCGAGGGTGCCCAGGAGCCATGTGAAATAGTAGGCGGTGGGTGCGCGTGGTGCCCGACGGTATAGGATGAGGAAGCTCACGATGCCGATCAACAGACTGACAAGCGGGCCCGCGAGCGCGACGAGCCGGATACTTACATCGCTCATGCCGGCGTAATCGCAGTTAATATAGAACGCGCCGACTTCTGTGGGATGGCTTCCCAGCGTAATGCATGCCAGGGTATGTCCAAGATGCTCATGCAGCCCCACCGCGGCAATATATGCCACTGCGGAGATGGCAATGAGCGTCGGTCGATCGGGGGTTGAAGGGAGTTCGTTCGTGGTCATTTGGATTGTCTCCTGATAACTCTAAAAGCATATGAATTATATCGCCTGGTCTATGGATAGCTGACGCAGTTACAATGTCTATTGTGGGGAATAAAAAGGAAGTTAATTCTAGACCTCCGAGGTCTTTAAGACCTCGGAGGTCTGGCTTATAACGTCAAGAACATTCCGATGGCTGCGACCGCCATGATGACGGCAGTAGTCCAGCCCAGGATGCGCAGGAGCGGCGAGCTGACACGTTTGCCCATGACCTTGGGGTTGCTGGTCAGCAGCGTGACCAGGACGATCAGCGGCGGGGCCAACACACCGTTGAGCACCGCCGAATAAAAAAGCATCTTGACGGCATTGAATCCGACATAATCCAGGGCAAGACCCAACAGCATGGAGATACCAAACACGGCATAAAAACGCCTGCCTACATTAGGACGGGATTCAAAATCTCCGCGCCATTTCTCCGCTTCAGCGATGGCATATGCGGCGGAGCCGGCCAGCACCGGGACGGCCAGCATGCCGGTGCCGATAATCCCGACCGTGAAGAGCAGGGCGGCCCACTGGCCAACCAGTGGACGCAAGGCCAGCGCCGCCTGCTGTGCGGTTTGGATATCCGTATTGCCGTGAGCATGCAAGGTGGCGGCGGTCGTCAGGATAATGAAATACATGACCAGGTTGGAAAAGAACATCCCGATGAGGACATCGGTGTGTACATTACGCAGTTCCTCATCTGTTGCGCCCTTACGCTGGGCCACTGAGGTCTTGCCTTGTGCCCGCTCTTCCTCGACTTCCTGGGAGGCCTGCCAGAAGAAAAGATAGGGGCTGATGGTGGTGCCAAGTATCCCCACAAAAGCCGCAATGAAGGCGCTGGTCCATAACACGTGCGGAATAAAGGTGGCATGCAGGACCGCGCCCCAATCGGGTTTAGCCAGGAACGCGGTAAGGATATAAGAAAAGAGCACAAGCGTCAGCCATTTGAAGATCTTTGCGATGAGACGGTAGGAGGAGAATATGAGCACCAGGATGATCACCGTCGTAAAAATAGGCGTCCAGAAATAGGCTGGCACACCCGTGACCATGGTGGTGGCGGCCGCCATACCGCCCAGGTCAGCGCCGATGTTGAAGACATTGGCCACGACCAACAGCAGGCAGGCTCCCCACAGCACCCAGCGGGGATAATATCGACGTATGACGCCCGCCAGACCGCGCCCGGTCACCATGCCGAGGCGGGCGCACATCAACTGCAGGGCGGCGGTTAAAGGAAAAGAGAAGAGCGCCATCCACAACGGGAGATAGCCGAAGGCGGCTCCCGCGACAGAGTAGGTGGAGATGCCGGACGGGTCATCGTCGGCGGCGCCGGTAATTAAACCGGGTCCGAGGTTGGAAAAGAATTTTCCCACCGTTCCGCCCGGGGGCACTTTGGATTCCGTCTTTGGTTTCAACTCGATAATCTATCCATACTGCTTCTTGCACCTATCTTTGGAGTTCATTTAAGAAATTATAAGGCGATAAGCGATGGTCCAAGCTTCGCAGGTGTTCGCACACTTGCCAGAAGGCGTGGTCCGATATCATATTTTATTCTCCTTTGGTAAAATCCACCGGGTGTGCTTAAGGGCGGGAAGGCTGCGATGGTATAGACGGATCCAAGGGGATTGGGATATTTATACCATTTGAAAATGTGACTTAGTGTGTAAAAATCAGGATTATCCATGATTCGGAAGGGATATGACCCGGAACCTTTATGAATAAGCAGGATAAGGAAAAACGGCCTGTGAAAAAGCCGTCACGAAATTCAGCATCGAAGAACCCATCGAACCCTGCACGCAAACAAAACGTCCGGAGAAATAAGGCACCATCGAACGAGGAACGTTTCTCCGCGGTCTTTCGTTTAAGTCCGATCGCGATTGCCATCCTGCGCGCTTCCGATGGCCGCTTTGTGGATGTCAACGACGTTTTCGTAAATATATCCGGTTATTCGCGCGATGAGATCATCGGCCATACCGCGCTGGAATTGAACCTGTATGCCAACCCCCAGGAACGCGCGGCGCGGCTTAAAGGTTTAATGGAGCGGGGCTCGGCGGAGCCCTACGAGTTCACAATGCGCAACAAGTCCGCCGAGATAGCCGTTGGGCTGAGTGCGACCACCGAGATCGCCATGGACGGTGAAAAGCACTACCTGTCCATGATCCTGGATATTACCGAACGCAAGCACGCGGAGGATGCCCTGCGCGAGAGCGAAGCGCAGGTCAAGCAGCTGATTGGTGTTTCGCCGGTGGCCATGATCGTGGCATGGGGTATCGAGGAACGCGTCCTTTCGATCAACGACAAGTTTATCGAGTTGTTTGGTTATACCCTCGAGGATATACCCGACGTGGCGCACTGGTGGCCGCTTGCCTATCCGGATGAAAAATACCGTGAGGAGATCAAGGCCCAGTGGGATGCGCGGTTCCAAAGGGCCATTGGGGATAAAGACCAGATCGAACCGATGGAAGCCACGGTTACCTGCAGGGACGGCTCACACCGCTATGTCGAATTTCGGCTGTCATCCGTGGGCGAACGACAAGTTGTTACGTTTGTCGACCTCACCGGGCGCAGGCAGGCCGATGAGGCGCTGGGGCAGTATGCCGAAAGACTCGAGCGGGCCGAGATGAACGCCGGCCTGGGTAGTTGGGAGTTTGACGTGACGACGGGGAAAGGCTGGTGGTCAAAAGAGATGTACCGCCTGCTTTACTTCGACGAGTCACAGGCTGTGCCGGGCAATGAAGAATATCTTGAGCATGTCCATCCGGAGGACCGTTCCCTTATTCGAGAGGTGCTTTTCAACATGTCTCAAGGCCAAATAACTTCATATCGGGAATTTAGAAGCAATCCCGATTTCGGACCGGTCCGGTATTTCACATCAAGTGTCTATATTGAAAGAGATTCGCAGAGCAATCCGGTGAAAATCATGGGCACCACGCAGGACATCAGTAAGCGGAAACATCACGAACTGGAGCGCGAAGCGATCATTAACGTAAGCAATGCCATGCGCGAGGCAACCACACGGGCCGGGATCCTTACCACGATCCTGGACCAGCTGGTGGACCTTTTCGATGCGGACGGGGCCATGCTGGTCCTGCCCGACTCCCAGACCGGGGGCTACATCAATGAGATGGGACGCGGGGCTGTCGGCGAAAGAATGACCGGCTTGAACATCCCGCCCGGAATGGGAATCTGCAACTGGGTTATAGCAAATAAAAAACCGTATCTAACCAACCATGCGGAGAGCGATCCGCTTTTTTATCGTCCCGACCTGCTTGGCGATTCGCATTGTGTGGCCTGCGTCCCCCTGATCACGCACCTGGATCAGACAATGGGTGCCCTGTGGATCGCCCGCGCGGCCGACATCACGGATCAGGAGGTGCGGTTGCTCAGCGCGATCGCCAATATTGCTGCCAGCACCATTCATCGGGTAACGCTGCATGAGCAGACCGAGCAACAGGTGCAGCGCCTGACAGCACTGCACCAGATCGATATTGCCATCAGCACCAACTTCGAGTTGAACATCACCCTCAATATCATATTGAACAACGTCAAGCAACAGCTCGGAGTGGATGCCGCCGGCATCCTGTTATTGGCGCCCGTCACCCAGACGCTTGATTATGCGGCGGGCACCGGGTTCCGGACGCGCAATATCGAACGATCCCACGTCAAGCTGGGGGAAGGATATGCCGGACGCGCGGCCCTGGAATATCGCGTCGTCGCCTATCCGGACCTCGAACAGGCGAACGAACCTTGCAGTCGTCCCAGACTGGTGACAGAGGAGGAATTCAAGTCCCACTTTATCGCCCCTCTGATCGTGAAGAGACAAGTCAAAGGCGTGCTGGAGGTGTTCCATCGCAAACCTCTCGAGCCCGCACAGGAATGGTTGAGCTATTTTGAGACCCTGGCTACACAGGCCGCGATTGCCATTGAGAACGCCTCCCTTTTCGAGAACCTGAACCGCTCCAACACCGAGCTTATCCTGGCCTATGATGCGACCATCGAAGGCTGGTCGCATGCACTGGACCTGCGCGACCGGGATACGGAAGGTCACACGCAGCGCGTGGCTGAAATGGCCCTGAAGCTGGCGGACAAAATGGGAATGAACGATACAGAGAAATCGAACCTGCGGCGCGGCGCGCTACTGCACGACATAGGGAAGATGGGCATTCCCGACTCGATCCTGCTCAAGCCCGGTCCGCTTACGGAGGAGGAGTGGAATATCATGCGGCAACATCCCGTCTATGCTTATGAGATGCTTGCTCCGATTGCGTACCTCAGGCAGGCGCTGGTGATTCCCTACTGCCACCACGAAAAGTGGGATGGCAGCGGTTATCCGCGCGGTCTGAAAGGGGATGATATCCCGTTCGCGGCACGCGTGTTCGCCGTGGTGGATGTATTCGACGGTTTATCCCTGGACCGTCCGTACCGGTCGGCCTGGTCGCGCGAAGCAGTCTATGAATATATCCGGGAACAGGCGGGCAGGCATTTCGACCCGGGTATTGTGAAGGCTTTTCTAGAGATGCAATGAGGTTTGTGTAGGGAGCGGCTGGGAAACCCGGTCATCGGACCGGGTAAAAGGATAAAAAGTGGAGACTCAAAGTTGAGGCTCCACTTTTTGTTATGAGATTTATTTCCGGTTCAGTTGTTTTTCGCGGCCGGTTGTTTGGTCTGCTGTACTTTCTCCATCGGGAACCGGATCTCGTTGACGGTATTCGGGTCGTCCTGCTCTCGCAGCTCCGCATTATGTCGTAATTAGGGTAGCCTGCGTGGTCTGGAATGCTGCCATTAAGTATATGCTATACTGACCATATCGTGCTATTTTACACAAATGGGGAATACCCCGTAATCACTTCCGAAAGGGTAACACCATAACGACTCCAACATCGACAAAAAACCCAATGGCGCGCGTGATGTCATTACGGGACTTCCGCCTGCTGTTCGCTGGTACAACGACGTCCCTGCTGGGCGACCAGTTTGCCTTGATCGCCACACCCTGGCTGGTGCTGAAGCTCACCGGCGACCCACTGGCGCTGGGTATCGTGCTGGCGCTGGAAGGTATTCCGCGGGCGATCTTCATGCTGCTGGGCGGCGCAATCACCGACCGACTCTCGCCGCGCATTGTGATGCTGGTCTCGGATGTGATCCGATTAATATTAACCGGCCTGATGGCTTTTGTGGTGCTGGCGGGGATCGTCCAGATGTGGATGGTGTATGCCTTCGCGCTGGGGTTCGGCCTGGTGGCGGGGTTTGCCATACCGGCTGGGAACAGCATCGTGCCGATGCTGGTGGAGGAAAACGACCTGCAGGCCGGCAACTCACTGATGATGGGCGTCGCGCAACTGGCCGGGTTCATCGGGCCGACGATTGCGGGAATCCTGATCGGCGGATTCTCCCAATCGTCGCTGGGCATTGGTCTGGCCTTCGCCATCGATGCGTTCAGCTTCGCGGTTTCGGCGGTCTGTTTGTGGCTGATGCATGGCGGCGGCAGGATTTCCTTAACCGGTGAGACTTCACAGAAGGAAAGCGTTTGGGCATCGATCACGGCGGGGATGCAATACCTGTGGAAGGATGAAGCACTGCGGACGATGTTCCTGATCATTATGGCCATGAACTTCCTGTTCACCGGTCCGCTGCTGGTGGGCATTCCGGTGCTGGCGGACAAGTACCTGCCCGAAGGAGCGGTGGCGTTCGGACTGCTGATGTCGGCGTATGCCGGCGGCAACCTGACCGGTTACCTGCTGGCCGGGTCGCTGCCACGACCAACGGGAAAAGTGATGAGCATCTTTCTTATTTCCATACTGGGCGCTTTCGGAGTGGCGCTTGGATTGTTCGGGTTTATCCGGTTAACCTGGGTGGATTTCGGACTTAACCTGATACTCGGCATGGGCAACGGCTATATCGCGATCCTCATGTTCACGTGGATGCAGAGGCGCACGCCGCGAGAGATGCTTGGGCGGATGATGAGCATGGTGATGCTCTCAAGCACGGGACTGATACCCATTTCGCAGGCGATCTCGGGCGCGGTCAGCAAGTGGAGTCTGATGGCACTGTTCGCCTTGGCGGGGGTGTTGATCCTGCTTGTGACGATGTGGGCGGCTGTGCAGCCAGGGCTGAAAACGTTCAGCGAGAGTCTGACGGCAAGCGGGACGCCGGTAGATTGAAATTAGCGGGTTGTAATGGGGGCGATCCTGTCATGTTCAATAGGGCGTCTGATTATTTAAAAATTGCCTATTGACTTTTCCGAAAAAATCAGTATGATGAATTCATCGAAGCGCTTCGACTAAGCGCTTCGATGATATATATACTTGATGCCTTTCGAGGTAATTCTTTGACCACAATGCTTGATGTAGCCAAACGGGCAAAAGTTTCACTCAGCACAGTCTCCTATGCGCTGAATGGAACGCGGCCGATCTCGGAAGAGACACGGCAACGGGTTACCGAGGCCATGGAAGAACTCGGCTACCGGCCTCATCCACTGGCGCGCGGGCTGGCCAGCAAGCATAGCCGCATCCTTGCCATCCTCTTCCCCGCCATTGAAGGCGGTTTGGGTATCACAGAGCTGGACTTCGTGGCCAGCGCGGCCGATACCGCCAACAAGAACGGATATCACCTGGTCGTATGGTCGGCTGAGACCAATGACCCCGCGGAACTGCGCCAACTCACGCAGCAAGGGCTGGTGGATGGGGTCATCCTGATGGAGGTCCACGTGAACGACACACGCGTGAACCTGCTGCGCGACTTGGGTTTTCCATTCAGCATGATCGGGCGCTGCGATGATGAACGTGACGGTTATGTGGACATCGATTTCAAGCGGACGATCGATGAAGCCCTGAAATATCTCTCAGGGTTGGGACATACAAAAATTGCCTACCTGAACCAATCCCAGGCAGCGTATGATGCGGGATACGGTCCGGTGGTGCGCACCAAAGCCTCCTTCGAAGAAAGTGTCCGTTCCCTCGGTTTGAAGGGCGTGATGCGTTTTTGCCGTCGCTCGCCTCAGGCCGGCTATGAGGCATTTAACGCGTTGCTCGAAGAACACCCGTACCTGACCGGAATCGTAACCATGAACGAACGGGCAACACCCGGGATCATGCATGCCATCGCGGATCGCGGCTGGAAAATCCCGGAAGACTTTTCGGTGGTTGCATTGGTTTCATCCCTGCGAATGGCCGAAATGATGGTACCGAAATTAACAACCATGGAACCGCCCAGCGCGGAATTGGGCCGGCTTGCGACCGAGTTATTGATCAAACACCTGGAAGGGAAAGGCGATGAAAATCCACGGATCCTGATCCCGTGCCGACTGGTAATCGGAGAGAGCTCCGGCCCCCTTCCTTGGAAATCGGTACGTCAGGATCAGTCAGGAGGTAATCCCTACCTATAGAATTGAAACATCATCCGTTTAAAGCACATTAAATAAATAAAAATGGGAGATACCGGTTTGCTTGGCCGCTAACGGTATCTCCCAGAACAAGCAAAGCACGCAGGTTATCAGATCAGGATCCTTTGCTACGTCTCTGCCTCTTTGGATTATACACTGCGCATATCTTATTTCAGACCAGAGTTGAGAAGGCGTATCCATAACTGTCTGGGATCAGATCCGATTTTCCTGCAAAGCCTTTGCCCGTTGCAGCCTCTTGAAATACACCAAAGAGACCCAATGAGAAAAGGAGGTGAAAGTCAGGGAATCAGTTTTCCAACTGATCGTCGTGCTTTTGATCCATCACTCTACTTTTTGGAGGATAAGATGCTACTAAAAATCTCAAGATTATTATCCATCATCCTGGCCGGCGCTATGCTGCTGGGATTGGCTGCCTGC
>CAZPCR010000112.1:0-8621 GCA_964585035.1 uncultured Anaerolineaceae bacterium | reverse complement strand
ACTTACCCAAACGTGCAATGAGCATACAAGCTCACCCCGACGACCAGGATTTTACCGTTGCAGGCACAATTGCCAAATGGACAAAAGCCGGTTGTGAGTTCGTTTCCGTTATTATTACCAGCGGCGACTCCGGCTCGAACGACCCTGCCAAAGGGGCGGATTATAAACCACAGCTTGCGCGCCAGCGCGAGGCTGAACAAAAGGCGGCCAACAAAGTCCTGGGAATACAGGAAACGGTCTTCCTCCATTATCCCGATGGGGAGCTGGTTGCCACCATCCAACTCCGCAAGGACCTGACCCGGTTGATCCGTAAATTCAAGCCGGAGGTGGTCGTGACCGGTGACCCCAGCGGCTGGTTCTACGGAAATGAATATATCAATCACCCCGATCACCGCGCGGCGGCCGAAGCGGCCACGTATGCTGTGTTCCCATCCGCCGGGACGCGCATGATATTCCCCGACCTGTTAGATGAAGGACTGCTTCCACATAACGTGAAGCGGCTTTATATTCACGGCAACGAAAAACCCGATACCTGGGTGGACATCGGTGAAACGCTCGAAACAAAGATCGAGGCGTTAAAGAAACACGTCAGCCAGGGCGATACACATGACGTCGATAAGTGGATGTATGAATGGGCCGAGCGGGAGGGCAAAGAGAAAGGTATAAAATACTCTGAGTCTTACCGGGTGATGATCTTGGAAAACGAAGAGGATCACGGATAAAAGGCATAGGTTTCCTAAAAAATAAACGAGTACGGGGTGTACCACCCCGTACTCGTTTATTTTTCACAGTGAGTAGAGCCCGGTTTTGTTCTGTTGCACGATGGCCATAGCTTATCCTAAGCTATTGAAATAATGCGCCTGAAAATTATTCGGGTTTTAAAGACCTAAAAGGTTTTCATTCGCTTTATAAGTCAAAACTTAACAGGACGTTAACTTCTCCTTTGGAATGTATTAATAGCCGCTGGTTATTATGCTGTTGTACATAATCCAATAAGGAGAGAATAGAAATGTCAAAGTATGTTCGTTCGTTATTGTTTGGTTTAATCGCGATGAGCTTTGTTTTGACAGCGTGTGGCACAACTGCCACCGCGACACAAGCACCGGCTACGACATCCGTCATGCCCGCGGATACTGCAGCACCTGCGATGCCTGCGGCAACCACAGCGCCTGCTGCCATGGCTGATTGGTCAAAAGCCACCTCTCTGGCGGATGGGGGTGGTATGGATGCTCTCGTAGCTGCTGCTCAAAAAGAAGGAAACCTGACCGTCATCACTCTGCCACGCAATTGGTGCGATTACGGCGATATGATGGACAACTTCAGCAAGAAGTACAACATCAAGATCCAGGATGTGAATCCGGATGGCGGCTCCGCCGATGAAGTTCAGGCCATAAAGGATAACCAGCAGAACAAGGGCCCGCAAGCTCCAGATGTCATTGATGTTGGCCCCGCTTATGGCCCGCTTGCATCCGGCCAGAACCCGTCCGGCCCGAACCTGTTAGCACCTTACAAGGTAGCCACCTGGGATACGATCAAGGGCAGTAAGGACGACACCGGTCTCTACTATATTGATTACTCCGGCGTGCTGGCCTTCGAGGTAAACACCACCGTAGTCAAGGACGTACCGAAAACCTGGTCAGACCTTATGAAGCCCGAGTACAAAGGACAGATCGCCCTGCCCGGTGACCCGCGCGCCTCGAACGAAGCCGCCCAGACAGTCTATGCCGCGGCAGTTAACAATGGCGGCACGCTCGATAACATCCAGCCAGGTCTTGATTTCTTCAAGAAGCTGAATGCTGAAGGTAACCTTCTTCCCCTGATTGCCGACTCCGGCCCGATTGCCAAGGGTGAGACACCGGTCTCGATCCATTGGAACTATCTGGCTCTGGCCGACCAGCAGACCCTTAACGGTAACCCGAGCATCCAGGTCGTTTATCCCACCGGTACGGCATGGGGTGGGTACTACTACCAGGCCATCAGCGCCTTTGCACCACATCCTGCTGCTGCCCGCCTGTGGGAAGAGTACCTATACTCCGACGAAGGCCAGAATACCCTGATCAAAGGTTTCTGCACCCCGGCTCGCATGGCAGATATGCTCTCAAGGAACGTGGTACCTGATGCTGCTAAAGCCGCCCTTCCCCCTGCGGATATGCTGGCTTCTGCTACGATCCCCAACCCTTCTCAACTAACCACCGCCCGCGCGGCCGTCAAGGCTCAATGGGATTCGGTAGTCGGTCTGGATATCAAATCTGGCCAGTAACACCTGCCCTTTCTTTTCCATTCTGTTTTATCACTATGGCGTGGCCCGGCTGCGCCGGGCCACGCCAACCCTATAAAATATGGCTGAAATTGTCGCTAAAATCAATCCGACAAAAGCAGTAAATCGAACTGAGGCATTGGCACCGCTATGGAATTGGGTCGGTGTTCTTCCGTTCTTTATATTTATTTTTGTATTTCTCATTCTTCCATCCACCAACCTTTTCGTAGGCGCTTTCCAGGACCGAAATGGGAATTTCACTCTCGCCAATGTCAGTGTGATCTTGGATCCATACGTCCTCAAATCCTATAGCATCAGCCTGCAAATCAGTGTGATCACGTCTGTGCTGGGCGGGGTGATGGGTTTTTTTGTGGCTTATGCAATCACAATCGGGAAAGCGCCAGCCTGGATGCGAACCATCCTGATGAGTTTTTCGGGACTGGCTGCCAATTTCGGAGGTGTGCCGCTGGCTTTTGCGTTTATCGCCACTCTGGGGCATACCGGTTTCCTGACAGCGATCCTGCGAAATATCTGTTTTCCCGCTGCCGGCGGAAGTCAGACATGCCCGTTCGATATTTACCAGGCGGGATTTAATTTGTACAGCGTCACCGGCTTAACCCTGGCATATCTTTATTTCCAATTCCCGCTCATGGTCCTCACGATCACACCTGCCCTGGTAGGGCTGAAGCGAGAATGGCAAGAAGCTTCGGAAAACCTGGGGGGCAGCTCAGCTCAATACTGGTGGAATGTGGCGCTGCCGATCTTATGGCCTTCCATACTGGGTTCAGCCATTCTTTTATTTGCCAGCGCATTTGGTGCTTATGCCACTGCCCAGGCGCTAACCGGGGGAAGCATCTACCTGGTCACGATCCTTATTGGCCAGCAGATACGCGGCGATGTATTAAATAACCCGAATGAAGGATACGCCCTTGCCTTGGGTATGGTTGTGATCATGGCCGTCTGCATCGTGGGCTACAGCATATTGCAGCGCCGGACCGTCAGGTGGTTGAAATCATGAAAGAGAAAAAATATAACTTATGGGCCATATTCTGGGCTACTCTGGCACTGCTCTATTTTTTTGTACCTCTATACGGAACCTTCGACTTTTCGCTCCGCATGGAGAAAGGCAGGCTAAGCTTCCTGGCTTATCAATCTGTATTGTCAGATCCGAATTTTCTGGCCAGCTTCCGATATTCCGCCATCATGGGGATCATTACGGTCATAATCAGCGTCCTGATCTTCCTCCCAACGATCTACTGGATGTATTTAAGACTACCGCAGGCCCGTCCCATCGTGGAGATTATTACGATCCTGCCTTTCATTATCCCGGTGATCGTTTACGTATTTGGTTTAATACGAACTTTTTCCGGCCCGCCGTTCCAACTGACTGTAACTCCTTTTAAGACGGATATCCTGATCACTGCCGGTTATGTAATGGTATCCATGCCCTATATGTATCGCGCCATTGACATTGGTATGCGTTCCATCGACGTCCGGACTCTCACAGAGGCGGCACAAAGCCTGGGTTCGAACTGGATCCAGATATTGGCCAATGTCATTGTTCCAAACCTTCGCATTGCCATTCTGAGTGGTGCGCTGATCTGCTTTGCGACTGTGATCGGCGAGCTCATCCTGGGTGATTTCCTGGTCCGTCCGGCTTTAGGTCCGTATATGGTGGAGGCAGGCAGGGATCAAGCCTACCAACCAGCAGCCATGGCAATGCTTGCCTGGGGATTAACCTGGATCTGCCTTGGCTTACTACAGTATTTCAGCCGTGGCCGCGCCAGCGCCCAACAACTTACCGGCCGCTAATAGATCGTTGAGGTATATATGGACTATCTGGAACTTACCCACATTCATAAATCCTTTACAGGAACTTCGGCAGTTCATGATTTCAACCTGAGCGCAAAACAAGGCGAATTCATTTCGTTCCTGGGGCCCAGTGGCTGCGGAAAAACAACAACCCTGCGCATGATCGCCGGGTTCGAGCTTCCCACATCCGGAAACGTCACACTGGACGGCAAAGATCTGACTCTCGTCCCGCCGAATAAACGCAACGTGGGCATGGTATTCCAATCCTATGCGTTGTTCCCCAATATGACGGTGGAGGATAATATCGGTTACGGGCTTAGGATGGCCGGAAAACAAAAAGCTGATGTCAACCAACGGGTCAAGGAGATGTTGGCGTTAATCCACATGGATGATTATGCTGGGCGGTATCCTTCGCAGATGTCAGGCGGCCAGCAGCAGCGCGTGGCCTTGGCGCGGGCCATCGCCATCCGGCCGCGCGTCCTCCTGCTGGATGAACCGCTTTCGGCCCTGGATGCCAAAATCCGTGTTGAGCTACGCCAGGAAATCAGGCGCATCCAGCAGCAGCTCGGCATTACAACCATTTATGTCACCCATGACCAGGAGGAGGCCCTCTCGATCTCAGACCGCATTGTCGTCATGAACGAAGGAAAGGTCGAGCAGATAGGAACTTCATCCGAAATCTATAACTTTCCGAAGACCGAATTTGTTGCCAATTTCGTAGGCCAGCTGAACCTGCTACCGGTGGAGATCATCAACCTAGCCGACGGGCTGGTAAAGATCGGCGGACAATTAGTTAAAACCAATCAAACCCTCGAGCGCATGAACGGTCATGCAATCCGCCTGGCGGTCCGTCCGGAGGAATTGAATCCGGGTCACCAATCGGATAAGAACAATTTGAGCGGTAAAGTCTCCACGGTCACGTATCTGGGGGCTATCGTGCGCGTGCGGGTGGACGTGGAAGGCCGTCCGGTCTCGATAGATATATTCAATGAAAGAAAACTGCAAATTCCCAAAGTAGGTGAAATGTTCGAAGTTAATTTTGATGCGGATGCCTGCTGGTTGATATGATCGGATTTAGTTCCCATCCGTTAAAAGCTATTCCTTCTAGAACTTACAGATAGAATCCAATATGATTTTCTCCGGACATGAATATAGATTAACCTCCAATTTTCTCCATCAGGATAAATGATGAATACAATACCTTCATGGAAAGACAAAGCCCTTTTTACTCCCGGCCCGCTCAGCACGAGCGCGACAGTCAAACAAGCCATGCTGCGTGACCTGGGTTCGCGCGATACTGAATTCATCGAAACCATCAAAGATGTCCGCCGGCGTCTCGCAGCCCTGGGTGGAAGCCCGGACGAATACACGGCCATTTTGATGCAGGGCAGCGGCACATTTGGAATAGAAGCCACCCTTTCGTCCGTGATCCCGGCTGACGGAAAATTGCTGCTGCTCGTAAACGGTGCGTATGGGAAAAGGATGCTCAAGATCGCCAGCATCCATAAAATTCCAGTTATGGAATTAACTTTTTCCGAAGATACTCAGCCCGATGCACAGGTTCTCGATCAAACATTGGAACGGGACCATTCCATCAGCCATGTTGCCGTAGTCCATTGTGAAACGACAACCGGCATTATCAACCCCATCGAAGCGTATGGAAAGATCGTCAAAAAACACGGGCTCGTCTATATCGTGGATGCAATGAGCAGCTTCGGAGCTTATCCGGTCGATCTATCCGCTTGCGGAATCGATTACCTTGTCTCCTCTTCCAATAAATGCATCGAAGGCGTTCCGGGATTTTCTTTTGTGCTGGCGCGCAAAGAAGCTCTGAATAAAACGCGCGGCCTTGCCCAAACACTAAGCCTCGACCTGTTTGCCCAGTGGGAAGGGCTGGAAGGCGACGGTCAGTTCCGCTTCACACCGCCCACACACTCCATTCTGGCATTCCGACAGGCACTGCTTGAATTGGAAGAGGAGGGAGGCGTTGCCGCGCGTGGGAATCGATACAAGCAGAATTATGAAATCACCCTCTCGGCCATGCAAAAGATGGGTTTCAAGACCTACCTCAAGCCAAAAGACCAGGGCTATATCATTTCTTCCTTCTATTATCCTGAGCATCCCAACTTCATCTTTCGGGAGTTTTACGAACGCTTGAGTGAAAAGGGATACGTCATTTATCCAGGGAAATTAAGCCATGCCGATTGTTTCCGCATCGGCCATGTCGGGCGGCTCGATGGGGCAGACGTGCGATCACTGATGGCAGGCATCGCTCAAACGCTGGAAGAAATGGACATACATATCCCGGAGAGGGTACGGGAGTAGAAATGGATTTTATTTATCGTCGTTCTTATCGCGGAGAGATTAAGGCCGTAATCCTGGATTGGGCTGGTACAGCCGTAGATTACGGCTCCTTTGCGCCGACCGCGGTCTTCCTGCGTCTGTTCGAAGCGGAAGGCGTCAAAATAAGCGTCGATGATGCACGCTCAGGTATGGGGCTGATGAAAAAGGATCACCTGAAAACGATCCTGGCTCGTCCGGGTGTTGCTGAAGCGTGGAAGGCAGTTCATGGTGCGCCCGTCTCCAACCAAGACATTGACACACTCTTCAATAATTTTGTGCCCATGCAGATTTCCGTTTTGATGGAATATGCCACACCGATACCGGGCTTAATTGCCATCATAAAACAATTACGCGGGCGAGGCATGAAGATCGGTTCCACGACTGGCTATATCCGCTCCATGATGGATATCCTGGCACCCGAGGCGGAGAAGCTCGGCTACTCGCCCGATTGCATTGTCTGCCCAGATGAGGTGCCTGGCGGGAGACCTTATCCCTGGATGTGTTATCAGAACGCAATGCAGCTTGGGGTCTTTCCGATGCATGCAATGATCAAGGTAGGAGATACGCTGCCCGACATCGAAGAGGGTCTTAACGCCGGTATGTGGACGGTGGGTTTGTCTTTGACTGGCAACCTGCTTGGCTTGAACAAAGAAGAAGTCACAGCCTTCTCTGCAGAAGAGAAATTCACAGCGAGGGAAAGTGCCTCCTCCCAACTATATCAAGCAGGCGCGCATTATGTGATCGACGGCATATGGGACCTGCCAGGTCCATTGAGCGATATCGAGGCCCGATTGGCACATGGAGAACACCCATAATTTGGAATCGGCAGATATCGTGATCATAGGCGGCGGCGTTCTGGGGGGAGCCGTGGCCTATTATTTATCGAAGCAAGCCGCAGGCCGGCGCGTGCTAGTGCTTGAACGCCACATGGTTGCCCAGGGAAATTCGAGCCTGGCGGCAGGCCTGCTTACCCGCGGACGTCTTTACCCTGACCTCATACCCATGGTCAAGGAAACCTATCAAGCCATTGAAGAAATCGAGGAAACAACCGGAGACTCGCTGGACATGCGCCGGACCGGATGTTTATATGCAGCGGTCTCACTGGGCTTTCAGGATGAGATCCACAAACTGGCCGCTGTATCCTCGCAAGCAGGTTTGAAGGTGGAATGGCTCGATAGAATAGATACTGCGCCCATGCTCCCGTGGCTGAAACTTCCGAGCGGAGCCTCCCTGATGTTTATGGCGGAAGACGGTTACATCGATGGATATACACTTGCACGCGGGTATATAAAAGCGGCGCGCTTGCTCGGTGCAGAGATCCGCGAGCAGACGGCCGTCTTATCCTTGCAGCGAACGGGTGAACGGATCAAAGGCGTTGAAACAACGACCGGCCCTATTTCCGCTTCCATAGTCATCGATGCAGCCGGGGTGTGGGCAGGCCTGCTGGCTTATAACATTGGAATCGGCCTGCCGATGGCGCCGGTGCGCAGCCATTATTGGATCACTACCAATCATCATGATTTTTCACCCGACCAGCCTTTCGTCATCCTGCCCGATGCGAGGGCGTATACCCGTCCGCAAGGAAACCGTTTGCTTTTCGGTTTTCGGGAACCACGGGGTGTGAGCGTCGATCCGCGCGACCTGCCCGAACAGATGTGGGGATATACGTTCCAAAAAGACCCAAATGGATGGGAGTCTTTGCTCGAAGGGATGCCTGAGTTCGTGAAATTCTTCCCCCAGTTGGAAGAGATCGAAATTTCAAGCTATGTCAGGGGGCTGTCGAACTATACGCCGGATGGGAGATTCGTCCTGGGCACGCTCCCGGGAATTAAAGGATTTCTGGCTGCGACCGGCTGTGCGGGAGCGGGTATTGCCATGTCCGGAGGAATCGGCCGGGCCGTGGCGGAGCTGGCTCTGGAAAAACCGCCGTTCATCGACCTTGAGCCTCACCGAATTGACCGTTTTGGCGCGGCAATTAATCCGATGGACCCGGTACTACTCAAACAATGCACAGATGCAAGGTCAGGGAAGATCACGGGCTAGACTTGGTCGGGTAGTCGCAGCCTAACCATGAAATACCAAAGACGATATGCACAGGGTACGAACTGTGCATATCGTCTTATTTAACTAAACACGAGTTCCTTCTGGTGGCACAGATATTTCCAATTCCATCGTCGATGGCGTGATAGAGATCCGGCTGGTGTATCCA
>CAZPCR010000111.1:0-8632 GCA_964585035.1 uncultured Anaerolineaceae bacterium | reverse complement strand
CAAAAAAAAGATAACGGTAGTTATGAAGCAAAAGATATCCAGGTGCTCGAAGGCCTGGAAGCCGTCCGGCGCCGCCCCGGTATGTACGTGGGCGGAACGGACATTAAGGCCTTACATCACCTCGTTTACGAAGTAGTCGACAACGCCATCGACGAGGCCCTGGCGGGAGTGTGTGACCGCATTGAGATCACCATCCATCCTGACAGCAGCGTCACTGTATGGGATAACGGGCGCGGCATCCCGGTGGGCATGCATCCGACGATGAAGAAGTCGGCACTTGAGGTGGTCATGACAACGCTGCACGCCGGTGGCAAGTTCGGCGGCGGCGGATACAAAGTATCCGGCGGTCTGCACGGCGTGGGCGTCAGCGCGGTCAATGCCCTATCGGAGTGGTGCGAGGTCGAAGTGCGCCGCGACGGTCAGATTCATTTCCAGCGCTATGAACGCGGCTATCCCAAGGCGCCGGTAAAAGCCATCGGCAAGGTCAAGGACGGGGTCACAGGTGTACAGGTCACTTTTAAATTCGACAAGACCATCTTCAAGGAAGAGATCGATTATCGCTTCGACACGCTGGCCCAGCGATTCCGTGAGATGGCGTTTGTTACGCGCGGGGTTACGATCCACTTTGTGGATGAACGCACCGGCCATGAAGTGATGTTCTATTTCGAAGGTGGCATCACGTCCTTCGTCCGCTATCTGAACCGCAACAAAGAAGTGCTTCATCCGGTGGTGTACGTCGAGAAAGAGCAGGACGGTATTGGAACCGAAGCCGCCATCCAATACACCGACGCCTATACCGAGTCGGTCTACTCGTTTGCGAACACCATCAACACCGTCGACGGTGGCACGCACCTCACCGGCCTGCGGGCAGCACTGACCCGCGTTGTCAACGATTACGCGCGTAAGAACGGGCTGCTCAAGGACGCCGACCCGAACTTCTCCGGCGACGACACACGCGAAGGCCTCACCGCCATCGTCTCGGTCAAGCATCCCGATCCGCAGTTCGAGTCACAGACCAAAGTCAAGCTGATGAACCCCGAAGTCCAGACCTACGTCCAGAGCATCGTGGGCGAGGCCTTTGCCACATTCCTCGAAGAGAACCCGCAGGCGGCAAAAGCTATCATCGCAAAATGCCTGACTTCTGCGCGCGCACGCGATGCGGCCAAGAAGGCCCGTGACCTGGTGATCCGCAAGTCGGCGCTTGAGTCGTTGACGTTACCAGGCAAGCTGTCGGATTGTTCCGAGCGTGATACTTCCAAGACCGAGTTGTACATCGTGGAAGGTGACTCGGCAGGTGGCTCTGCCAAGCAGGGACGCGACCGTCACTTCCAGGCTATCCTGCCGCTGCGTGGCAAGATCATGAACACTGAGCGAGCCCGCCTCGACAAGATCCTGGGCAGCAACGAGATCCGGGCCTTGATCTCGGCTCTCGGCACAGGCGTGGGTGATAACTTCGATGTGGAAGGCTTGCGTTATGGGCGCATTATCATTATGACCGATGCCGACGTGGACGGCAGCCATATCCGCACGCTGCTTCTTACTTTCTTCTTCCGCTATATGGTGAAGCTGATCGAAGACGGGCATCTTTATATCGCTCAGCCGCCGCTCTACCGCATGGCGTATAAGAACCAGATCAAGTATGTATACAGCGACAAGGAGAAGGACAAGGCGATGAAAGACCTGGGCGGCGGCGAGAAGACCACCATCTCGCGCTATAAAGGTCTCGGTGAAATGAACCCCGAGCAGTTGTGGGAGACCACCATGAACCCCGATAACCGCACACTGCTGCTTGTCACCATTGATGATGCCGCAGAAGCCGACCGTACCTTCGATATGCTGATGGGCGATGCGGTTGACCCGCGTCGGCGCTTCATCCAGACGCATGCCAAGTATGTACGAAATTTGGATGTGTGATTCGGTACGTTGATAGATTAGTAAAGAGACCTGAAATTCCGGGTCTCTTTTTTATTAATCAGAAAATATTTTCCTTGCAAATATAGTCGCATTGTGCACCAGGTTTTCTGCGTATAGTCATTTTATTCCTCCGTAATAGATACCCACAAATTACGTCTTAACCAATGAAACCAAAGGAGAACATCATGAGTGATAAATACATAGATCCCGTCTGTGACATGGAAATAACCGCCGAAGAAGCGGCCGGCAAATCCGAATATAAAGGGCAGACCTACTACTTTTGCTCCAACGGCTGCAAGAAGTCGTTCGACAAGGAGCCTGAGAAATACCTGGGTAAGGTCAAACAGCCGGGTCAATAATAAAAGCCAACCCCTCCCATCATTCTTGTGAATATTTCGATCGATACGCTTCTTGATAACGCAATTCGAAGGCTGGCGTTTTGCCGGTCCGTGTCAGGTTTTCCCAACCGACACGGATTAATCCCATCACGGGCGTCCAGGGTTTGAACATCCTCACCTCCGCAAATTCCCCGTGCTGACTGGCAATGGCTTTCACCAGTCCGTCCGCCGCGGATTTGGGAGGCTTCGCCAGGAAGCGCAGGACAAATCCGAAGTCCTTCATCATTTCCCGGCCGGATTCTCCGACCACTGCCGGGTTCGTAAGCATATCGGTCAGCAGCATACCGGGGCTGAAACCAAGGACCTGCAGGCCGGAGCCTCTCACCTCCTTCGCGAGGCTGCGGGTGAAGGATGTGATCCAGGCCTTGCTGGCCCCGTACAGACCGGTTGGAGTCGCAGGCCGCAGAAAACTGCCGTTGCCATAGATGTTGACCAGCAGTCCCTGCCGGCGGGGGAGCATGGTTTGCATGACCGCCTGGGTACAATGGAACATGCCCAGGTCGTTCGTAACGAACAGTTCCAGGGCGTCCCGTGGATCCATGTCCAGCATCCTGCCCCCGGCATTCGAATAGCCTGCATTGTTAACCCAAATGTCGATCCGGCCGAATTCCTTCAAAACATCCTTCACCAGTTCGTAGATTTGTTTCTCTTCCCTAACGTCGAGTAGGAATCCTTTCACCCGTCCTTTTGCCTTCAGAAGATCCAAGGCTTTTTGTATCCCCTCCTGGCTGCGACCTGTGATGGCAACGCTGGCGCCCGCTTCCAGCATTGACTCGGCTGCGGCCAGACCAAATCCGCGCGTCGACCCGGTAATTACCACTACCTTGCCTTCAAGATCCATATTTTTCTCCATGTATTTGCATCCAATTTATCTACCCTGTCTCCCGTATATACATCAATCATAGTACACATTTTATTAACATCCCCCCTCCCATCGTTGTGAGCATGGAGCGTCTGGATTAAACTATTCCCTGTTGAATTATAAAATATCATCGAATGGGAACCCGGAGTCGAGTAAGATAAGCTGCTTTCGAGTTGCCCAAAATAAAGGAGTATCACCTATGAATTCCATGAATGATAATCGTAATCTGTCTTACTACCCATCAGCAGTGGGCGGAGTCGACATCCAGTCCATCATGCGCGCTGTCTATACTTGGATGGTCCTGGGTATGTTGCTCACCGCCGGCTTTGCGTACATCACGGTCAGCACCTCGCTGATCAATTTCGCCCTCAACCCCATCATATTGATCGTGGCAATGGTCGCCGAAATCGGGCTGGTGATGGGCATTAGCTGGGGCTTCAATAAGATCTCCGCCGGCACGGCCGCCATGCTCTTCTTCGTCTATGCCGCCCTGAACGGATTCACGCTTTCCATCATCCTGCTCACCTTCAGCCTGGGATCGGTGTTCCTGGCGTTCGTCTCGACCGCCGCGCTGTTCGGAGCCATGTCCGTCATCGGCTACACCACCAAAATTGACCTCTCCAAGATGGGCACCTTCCTGATGATGGGCGTCATTGGACTGTTGATCGCCATGGTCATTAACATTTTCGTCGCCAGCGGACCGCTTGATTTCATCATCAGTATCGCGGGCGTGCTGATCTTCACCGGCCTCACCGCCTTCGACACGCAGCGCATTGCCCGCATGGCCGGACAGATGAACGCGCAGGGCGATGGCGCCGCCAAGTATGGCATCTTCGGCGCCCTAAGGCTCTACCTTGATTTCATCAACATGTTCCTCTTCATGCTGCGCCTGTTTGGCCGCCGGCGCTGAGACGATGCGATAGGACATAACCGAAATTTTGGCATCACGCAATGGTCGCAAATCCTTGGATTTGCGACCATTTTTTATACACTTTACATTACTTATTTGATTGTTTATACGTCTTGTTGAGATGGGGGTTTGGCTGTATGCTTATCCTACCATTAATCAAGGGCTAGCAAAATAAAGAGTGGATTCTTAACAAATATGACCAAAATCGCCATCGGAAACCCCGTCCTTAATTCAATATATGAAGGACCACGCTGATACTTTAAGTTCATAGAAGGTGATGTCATAGGATGAGATCTTCAAAGATATGTGTATTCGTCATTCTATCAGTTATATGGGTTGATTGATGAAGAGGTAAAGATTGTCGCAGGTGCAATATAAATTTAGAAGCAGAAATTATGAAGCCCTTAGTGTTGATCTCGTTCTAATGATTATTTTGAGGAGACCTGAACCATGTCTGAAATCAAATATGAAATTATCAAAAAGATAGGCGTGCTTTCCAAGTCCGCTTCGGGTTGGGCTAAGGAGCTCAACTTGATCAGTTGGAACGAAAGAGATGCAAAGTATGATATCCGTGAATGGTCGGCGGACGGCGAAAAGATGGGCAAAGGTGTAACCCTGTCCAAGGAAGAGTTGTTGGCATTGAAAGAGTTGCTGAATAAGATTGAACTGTAAATTGGGTTGGGAAAGGGGTAGATTCAAGATTGTAGAGAGACTGTCAACATCCCATTTTTAGTACCAATCAAAAGTAGACACGCTTCGCGGTCAGGCGTCTTGTGATGCGAACTGATGGGGCGATAGGCCTCGCAAGGCTTCGTGCGGACGGATGGCGTAAAGCTGGTTAAAGGTGTACCCTTGTCTTAGGAAGGGTGATCATGCCGCACATAAAACCTATTATAGCAACCGATGAAATGGAGCAAATAGTAATTCGGTTCATTGAAATCAATAAATCCATAACCAATAAACAAGGCCGATTATTGCTGGGTTTAGGCTATGAACAGGCTACCAGGCTGTTTAACAAGATGGTTGAATCCGGCGAATTGTTTAGGGAGGGCAAGACTTCTTCTTTCAAGTATCGAATACGTACTGAGTTGTTGACGGATAAGGAATAATTTGTATTTTGGAAACAAACCTCACGGCTTGTTTCTATGATGCAATTAAGGACTGACTTCCTCAGGAATTGAATCCCTTATTGCTATCCCCAGGGGGGGGGGCTATCCTCAAAGCGGATGCTATCCGTATTGAATGGGGTGTTTAAGGGAGAGTTGTGAAAGGAGCTTAAGATGACAAAAGGGAATCAAGGCGAAAGTTGCTCGGATGCAATTCGCTCGTCTCTAACACCCGGTGAAGTTGTCACGTTTTCAGAGCTCTATAAGCGCGTGAAACGGAAAGGGTCCTGGAAAGACGAAAACGTTTGGCAGCATATGATGGGCCTCATCGTAAATCTTCCTCCCGCGCGCTGGCTTTGGAATGGAATGGATCCTTTTCTGTTCATTCACGGGGATGGCAGATATGAACTATATGATCCTGCAAAACATCCCAAGGTGATTGAATAATATGATAGATGGAAAAACGGCAGTCTTTATGATCAGGGGCAAGTTTCGGGATAATCTTACGGCAGCTAAGATCCCTTTGCAAAATGGGCGCCAGTTTAGAGCCTTTTTAGTTAAAGATGGTCTGGAGGTTGACAACCTTGGTACTCAGCCCTTACTGGTTTGGGAAGTATTTGAAGAAACTGTCAACTTTCTAGCCAGGAAGGGTGGCAAAGCACAGCGCGGAGATGCCTTTAAAGCCAGGCTTGGAAAGGACAGTCTTCCTCTGGATTGCGTTGAGGGGCATATTGCTCATGTGATTTATGGAAGGCAAATAGGGGATAGTGTAATTCGCCGAATAGCCCCCATTTCTGCAATACTTATATGGGCGAGGATATGCGATTCCGCTCCGAAGGAATTGATTTTACGCAACTCATAAAGGGAATGGGTTAACTTTAATAAACCAGGATTAATTGTGCAGGAGAATAGAGAAAGAAAGGAACCAGTAATGACTGAAGAATTAATTGCACCACCTGTGTATGTTCCATCGGTTTCTGATTATGTCGCTGCATTCAAGAAAATAGAGTCGAGAATGACGGATAATCAGCATAAGATGCTTGTAAATCATCACGCATCGCCCGGTTACGTTACTACATCCAGCAACCTCGCACACTCAGTGGGTTTATCGGATTACAAAGCCGCCAATCTCCAGTATGGCAAGCTTGGCATAATGTTGGCCGATGCCATGGGTATTGCATGGCGGGACGTTTCCATGCTTGTGCTTTTTGGGCCGAAGGGCACTGAGACTAACGCGGAGTGGCTCTGGATTATGCGCGAAAATGTTGCGCAAGCGCTTGAAGAGCTCGGTTGGGTATCAACGACATCTAATCTTTTCTTCCCGCAAGGTTATGACCCTGATGACCTTCCGGCAGAGGAAGGCTTTGCATAATATTTTATTGATTAATAAATGATCTAAAATCTTCCCCAAGATCAAACTCTGTCGGAGAGTTGTGGGACACGGAATCTCAAAGAGCTAAGGATGGAAATCCTATGCATAAATTGTCAGAAACATTTCTAAGATGTTTGAAATCGGGTTTTCTTTCCGATATTACTGAAAATGTCAAACGCGACCATGACTTAAATCTTGAAATTCGAGATGCTTATATCAATGTTTACTACAAAGGGAATTCCCTGCTTAAATTGGTGGAGGCGCGTTCTCTTCTTCATTACAAAGCCCAAATAGACAAGAAGTTTTTAGAAGGGGTAAAAATATCCCTTGATTTTACTGAAAGTTCTGTTCCTCAATTTGTAAAAAATATACCGCTCATAAAGGAAAATATCGTTAAGGTCGGTAAGCATTCGCTTGAACTCGAATATGAGCAAGTGATCATTCGCGCTAATAATTACGAGCACCGTAATAATACGGAATATTTCATCGTTGACAAGCAATACACAGTCAAAGAGGGGCGCTTTGATCTGACCGGCATTTACTGGAAAAGAGTCCCACGTAGGAAAAACCAGGAAGTGCCGGTTTGTTTAATGGAAATAAAATTTGGGCTCAATCCCGATATCAGGGAGATTCATAATCAACTTGCAAGATATTATGCAGCAATAAATAATAATGCCGCTCAATTTGCAGAAGATATGGAATCTGTTTTCAAGCAAAAATTGGTATTGGGTTTGTACTATAAACCAGTAAAACTAATCAACGCTATGAAAACACTTACTTTTTCCAGGGATATAAAAGATTTTCAATTTATCTTAGTCTTCGTGGATTACAATGAAAATAGCACCATATTAAATCTCGATAGTATAAAGAATTTGCCCTTTGCAGACCAGATCAAAGTTTTTTATACCGGTTTTGGCATGTGGGATCATAATGTAAAAATAATTTAAAGCCATTTTTATTAGTGATATGTGATCCCGCACTGGGGGAATTGATAGTACTTTAATCATTGTATAAGCAAATATTCCCATATTAATTTGACTGCTGTACAAATAATGATTCTGTACGCTGCTCAACCTTTTTCATTCACACGCGGTCTTGCTCTTCACGCTCGATGTCACTGCTCATTCCCTTCAGAAAACCACGCCCTTCTTTGATATTGCGCACAGGCACCACTTCGAGACGGTTGCCATAAACGATCAATCGTACTCTCTGTCCGGGCCTGATATTCCACTTCTCACGGATAGCGCGCGGAATGACTATTTGATATTTAGATGAAACCGTAACAATATCCATGACTGATCTTTCTTAAAAGATGGTTGAAAGCGTAAAACCATTATATTTCCCATTTTTTTTTCAATACTCTATAAATCATGATACGTCATGGACTCCTCTTTGCTTGACTTTAGAACATTTGTTCTATATAATCGGGCGAGTGAGCGTCAGGCGAACATCGCCCACTCCTGCGATTCGTATCGCAGGAGTGGGCCACCATCGCGTTCCCCAGCATAGCGTAGCGTAACCTTTGGACCTTGCGGGTCGCCCACTTTTAGGCGAGCGAGCTACAAGCGAGCATCGCCAACTTCGACGACGTGAGTCGTCGAAGCATACGATATGAATCGTCGAAGCGTAAGAAGCCAATCGTCAAAGGATATATCGTGTCTGACAAACTTGTTATTAATCTGCACCCTGCAATACTGAATTACTCAGGTCAACCCCCTATCCGGTCACTGCGTAAGAGTGTTCATTCCTCTTCGTTATGCGGAACGAATATCTCTTCATCCTCCAAATCTGGTTGCATTACCCTTGATTACCCGATCCCCGTTCCCTACTCTCGTATTCGATCCTCCAAAAACTCAGCCATTTTCTACTCAAAATTGTTGAGGCCTGAGGGAGGATTTGCTGATAAGTACCCTAAGGGCAAAACTGATTTGAATGGTTTTCTCAACCAGAAACAATCGGCTGCCACCGCGGGGAGGGTTTGTCGGAACTGCCAGGTTCACACCCTGGCACGCAGATACTCGAAGAGTGAACCTCAATTGGAGGGAGGATTAGAACCGGATTTGAATTATT
>CAZPCR010000110.1:5701-8646 GCA_964585035.1 uncultured Anaerolineaceae bacterium | reverse complement strand
GTCAAGACACATAATGCAGGGCGGGGAGCGAAAAACACCAGCACACGGCGACCCGTGAGATTGGTCTACCAGGAGCCACAGCCGGATCGATCAAGCGCCATGAAACGGGAACTTGCCATTAAAGCGATGAAGCGCGGAAAAAAACAAAAATTAATTGAAGGTCAACAAATAATCAAGCTACTAAAGCCGGGGGCAGTCCAAAGAACGGGATCAAAGCGGGGTTCCTGAAGGTAGTGATATCGGCAATCTGGGTGCCTTCGAAGGTCACCACCTGAATCCCATAGGCATCGTAACCACCGCTCTCATTCAATATAAATAAACCAAAACCAGGCTGACCATTGGCGTGTACAGGCAGCATCCGCCAGCGTCCGCTGGCTTGTCCGCCAAAAATAGTTTTACTCACGAGCTTGCCAATATCTTCGCGCCCTTTATACCAGCTCGGAATTGGAGGCATGCTAAATGTGGCATCGGCTTTCAATAAGGCTAGCAACCCATCCACATCGGCCGTTTCCCAGGCACGCACATAACGATCGAGTTGTTCCCGAAGCTCTTCGTCAGCCGGGACTTTGATGCTTTCACGCTGCAACGTGTGATGATGTTTCGCAAGGGTGGTGCGGGCACGATGCAGGGCACTTTTAACTGAAGGAACGGTCTGATCGAGAGCATCTGCCACTTCGTCCGCCTGCCAGCTGAGCACGTCGCATAAGATCAAGACAGCCCGCTGGCGTGGGGGCAACAAATGCAGGGAAGTCAGGAATGCGAGCCGGATGCTTTCGCTCATCGAAACCCTGGCTTCCGGGTTTTCCTGCTCCGGGCCGGGAATATCGAAAGGATATGGCTCCAGCCAAACCGGTTCATTTATGGAGGGTGGGATGGGATTATCGGGAATCGAAGCTTCTTCGTTCGAGACCGGTAAGGAGCGGCGCGGCCGCTGTCGCAGTAGGTCGATGCACAGATTGGTGGCGATCTTATAGAGCCAGGCTCGAACGGTCGAATTCCCCTTATATGTAGCGCGCCGATCCCAGGCACGCATGAGCGCCTCCTGCAGCGTCTCCTCGGCTTCCTGCACGGAACCCAGCATCCGATAACAGTGTGCGCGCAGTTCGCGGCTGTAGGTTTCGGCAAGCGCGCCGAACTCCTGCTGGTCCATCGTACTTATATTCACAGGGGAGGCTGGCAGTTCAATCATGGGTCAGTGTTGATTAATTTTACTCGAATGTACATTCGGACCGAACCCTTTGCGCTCCATTTTCCGTCTTATTTAGTAGGAAATATCAACTTATAATCCAGAAAGTCGTCCAAGGAGAAAGGAATTAAAAATGGCTGCAAGCAAAGTCAAAGGAAAAGGCACAAAGGAAAGTCCGTGGTTGTTGAAGACGCCGCCCGGCACATCGGATTACATGATGTACCGCGACGAAGCGGCGAACCCGCCTGCGCTGGTGTGCATAGTGGGCAAGACAGAGCTGCGCTATAACCTGCGCTGCATCGAGGACCTGCATGCCATGCTTAAGGCGCATGGGGATTGGATGCTGCTGGGAAGCGCAGACGAGCAGAAACCCGCCGCCGAGGGGACCGTGGAAGCATGGGGCCGGTCAACCAAGAATCCAGTGGGAGGCTGGTACGGTTTAAAGAAAGGTCTGCGTGGCCGTTTCGGCATGTACCTGCCCCCGTTATTGGAAGCATTGGGAATGGCGGAACTTGAGCACAACCCGAAGAACAACCGGATGCGGGCCGTCTAACCGAACCATTTTAGAGGAGAGATCAACCCATGTCAGAAAATATTGCAATCAACGGCCGCGCGAGCAAAACCAAGAGCGCCTTCCGAATGGAATATACGGTGGGCATCAACATCCAGGCCAAGGCCGATAAAGTGTGGAAGATTATGACCAACGCGCCGGATTTCCCGCGCTGGAATTCAACCATCAAGAGCATGGAAGGCAAGATCGCATTGGGTCAAACGATCAAACTAGTCGCGACGATCTCGCCGACACGAACGTTCAATCTCCGGGTCATCGAGTTCGAGGATGGAAAGAGGATGGCGTGGAGCGACGGAAATGCCATGTTCAAGGGAGTGCGGACTTATACGGTGACACCCAAGCCTGACGGTACAACAGACTTTACCATGGCTGAGGTTTATACGGGTTTAATGATGCTGATGATCGCGGGATCGCTCCCTGATTTCACCGCATCCTTCGAGCAGTACGTGTCGGACCTGAAGAAGGAAGCCACTAAGAAATAATCTATAGACAAGAACCGTGGAGTTTAGCAACTCATAAAAAAGAAAAGGGCAGTCCATGGGCTGCCCTTTTGTATTAATCCGTAAACAAGGGGAGATGGCCCAGGGAAACGATCTTATCCCATTTGGAGCGTTCGCCTTCGGTGAGGATGGCGGCTTCCTTGACAATGGTTCCACCGGCTTTCTCGATTATCATGTGCATACCCTGCAACGTGGAGCCAGTGCTGATCACATCGTCCACAATGAGGATCTGCCTGCCCTTCAGCAACTCGCGGTCTTTCTCATCCAGGATCAGCGTTTGCGGCTGGCCCGTGGTAATGGACAAGGTTTCGGCCCGCAAGGCATCACCCATGTACGGCTTGTATGTTTTGCGCAGGATCACATAGGGCTTTTTCATTTCGGCCGACAAGGCGTACGCCAATGGAATGGATTTGGCTTCGGCGGTCACAAACACATCGAACTTTATGTCTTTGAGCTGTTTGGCAAGCTCACGAGCGCAAGCCTGGACCAACTCGGTGTCACCGAGGATATTAAGAATAGCGATACGCAACCCGGGTTTGATCTCGAACAAGCGCAGGTCCCGTTTTAATCCGGCAATTTCGATGGAATATGTTTCACGCCCTGACATTAGACCCTCCAGAAAAAATTCAACAGACAAGAAAGTTTATCATAAATCGGCCACATTATCTGCAAAGGCACAATAGGGCGC
>CAZPCR010000110.1:0-5601 GCA_964585035.1 uncultured Anaerolineaceae bacterium | reverse complement strand
AATAGGGCGCAATATATTGCGCCCCTACGGGCGCGGTATAATCTCTAAAGACCCAGATCCCTTGAATATTCATCCATGCTTCCCGACCTTAAACTTAATGACCTGCTCCGCTTGCGAAAGCCGCACCCGTGCGGCTCGTATGAATGGACCGTTGTCCGGCTGGGTGCGGATATCGGCCTGGAATGCAAGGGCTGCGGTCATCGCGTGCTGCTCACGCGGCGCGAGCTGGCAAAGCGGGTAAAGGCGAACCTCACAAAAAACAATGAACAGCGATCATCTTAAAAAACCACATATCGTCTTCTATTTCTCGGATACCGGCGGCGGACATCGGTCCGCGGCAGAGGCCATCATCGAGGCGCTGCAAATCGAATATGGGGATTCGGTCACGGTCGAGATGGTGGACGTGTTCAAAGACTACGCATCGGGCCTCTTTCGCAGAGTCCCTGAGCTCTATCCAGAAATGGTGAAAGCACGCGGGTTGTGGAGCGCATCCTTCTATGCGACGGATGGCCGACCACAAGTGCGCATGATCATGGCGACGATCTGGCCGATCGCGCGGCTGGAAGCCCGGAAGCTGGTACGGAACCATCCGGCAGATTTGATCGTCAGCGTCCACCCTATTGCAAATGCGTTCGCCTTGAGAGCATTAGGCCGGGACCGTCCACCTTTTTATACGGTAGCGACGGACCTGGTAACGACCCATGCGCTGTGGTTCGATACGCGCTCCGATCATATCTTTGTCCCGACAGAGGCGGCGCGCGAGCGCGGACTCGAAGTAAATGTGCCTACGGATAAAATCGAGGTGGTGGGTCTGCCGGTGGCGGACCGTTACTGCAAGCCAATCGGGAAAAATAAACGCGGCCCCCGCAAAAAACTCGGCTGGCCGTTGAACAAGCCGATCGTGCTTTTAGTGGGCGGCGGAGATGGGATGGGGCCACTGGCGCGCACCGCACACGCCATCGATGAATCAGGACTGGACCTGGGGATGGTCATTGTTTGTGGACGGAATGAAAAGCTGAAAGCAAACCTCGAAGGCCAAACCTGGGAGAACCCGACCTTTGTCTACGGTTTCCGGCGCGACATGCCTGAATTCATGCGCGCGGCGGATATCATTGTCACCAAGGCGGGACCGGGGACGATCGCCGAAGCGCTGAATGCCAACCTGCCGATCATCCTTTATTCAAAACTACCTGGCCAGGAAGACGGTAACGTTACTTATGTATTAGAGACCGGCACAGGTGTGTGGGCGCCGAAGGCGCAACTGGTAGTGCGGGCGCTGACACGCTGGATAAGCAGACCTGATGAACGCGAGCAGGTGATCGAAAATACGCGGCGTGCGGCGCGGCCCGATTCGGCGCGGCGGATCGCGAAGGCGCTGGGTGACCGACTTGGGCTGGTAACAGACAAAGCGGATCTGTTGGAGATCGCGCAATAACATAAACCGTGGATTTTAAAAAGAGCGAAGAGAGGGGAAACGAATTTCGCGGTTTGAACGGATTGGTACACCGAAAGAACACAGTGCTGGCGGTTTTTTTTGAAAATAAACGGGCGTGCCTATTTCGTTGTTACTACTCAAATTATTCGGACCAGGCTTTCAGTCTGGTCCGAATAATTAATGCCTGGACTGTAAGTTAGTACCTTTGATATTCTCGTTAATCAACGATGAAAAGCTTTACCCCGGTGGTGGTATATGAACGATGCGGTTCTGAATTATCCGCTACTTGATAGCTTATCCCTGGGGTTAGAGTAAACTTCCTGCCATCGGCAAGCTCGGTATGTAATTCACCTTCCAGACATAAAAGAATATGCCCTTTTTTACACCAATGGTCAGCAAGGTAACCGGGACTATATTCAACCAGACGGACCCGGATATCATCAAATTGCTGGGTACGCCAATATGCCATTCCTGATTCGCCCTTATGTTCAGAAGGGTCTATTTGCGACCAATCGGTTGTGCCGAATGGGATGTTATTCATTTCCATATTAACCTCCTGAAGGCTTTTTGGTTAGTGATGGTTTGCAAGTACTCAGACCCTTGTCCCAAGCTGAAAGCGTGGGACAAGGAATTCCGCGCAGGAAATTCACCTGCACTTCCGGAAAAAAGGATATTTCCTGCAGGGGCAGTGAGTAGTTACGTTAGTTTTAGCGGGTCCGCCGCAAAAATTTAATAAGAAAAGGCTGCTTTGCCACCTTTTATTACGGAAAGTATACTACTCGATCATTTTATGATTATTAAGTTCACGGCTAAGGAATAATGCAAGGCTATTATGACCTATAAGATAAGATATCCGCCCACCCACGCTTGCCGTTCGGTATTCGCTGACGTATAATCCTTGCGTGCCTATTCTGGATGAACACACTTTCGAATTCTTCAGCCGCAGTCCAGAACAAACCCGCCGCATCGGAATGCGGCTGGGTGGATTGCTGCAGCCAGGCGACCTAATCTGTTTGCAGGGCAATCTCGGCGCGGGTAAAACAACGTTTGTCCAGGGGGTGGCCAATGGTTGGGGGTCGCTCGATGCAGTTTCGAGCCCGACGTTCGTTCTTGTCAATGAATACCGTCGTCCGGACGGCGGAAAGCTTTTTCACATGGATGCCTACCGGCTCGAGTCGGGAGCTGAAGCGGCGGAGCTCGACATTGATTCGATGCTGGCGGAAGGCGCGTTGATCGTGGAATGGCCGGAACGAATCACGCCCGTTTTACCTCTCGACGAACTACGGATCAACATGGACTTCATTGCCGAAGAGCAGCGACAGATGCGTTTCAAAGCAAAAGGCTCGCACCAAGACCAGATCCTGTCTGAACTGCAGCAGGCGTTGTTCGGAGTGCCGTGATGCTGTTAGCCGTCGATACATCCACTGCACAGATCGGACTGGCCCTATACGACGAGGCACAGGTTAAAGCCGAATCGCTTTGGCAAAGCCACCAACACCACACCGTGGAACTGGCCCCGGCCCTGGCGGAACTGCTGAAACGTACTGACGTGTCCATAGACAGTATCCAAGCGCTGGGCGTTGCGCTCGGACCGGGTTCATTCACAGCACTCCGCGTGGGACTGTCTTTTGTCAAAGGCCTGGCGCTGGCACGACATATACCGGTCATCGGCATCCCAACTTTGGATGTGCTGGCCGGCGGACTGCCTCTGGCACGTCTGCCATTGGCGGCGGTACTACAAGCGGGACGCGGACGCTTTGCGGTAGGCATGTATAAGGCCACGAAGACCGGTTGGAAGTCGTCAGGAAATCGCGCCAGCGAGAAAATCATGACCATCGATGAACTGGCGGATTCGATCGAGAAGCCAACGCTAGTAGCCGGAGAATTAAGTGGAGATGACCGCCAGCGGCTGGCGCGCAAAAAGGTCAATGTAATGCTGGCGCCCCCGAGCTTGTGTGTGCGGCGCCCGTCTGTATTGGCGGAATTGGCATGGGCGCGCTGGCGGGACGGCAATGTAGATGAAGCGGCTTCGCTCGCACCGATCTACCTGCACCTGGCCGAACCTATTCCGGCATGAAAGTTAACATCCGGAAAATGAAGGTGGAGGATGTGCCGGAGGTGGCCCGGATCGACCAGTTATCCTTTACCCTGCCATGGCCCGAGCATGCATTTCATTATGAAGTTTCGGATAACCGCATGGCACGCTGTTTTGTGGCCGAGACGGAGGATAAGCGCCTGGCGGCCATGATCGTTTCATGGATCATTATCGATGAACTGCACATCGCCACAATCGCAACACACCCCGACTTCCGGCGGCAAGGGATCGGAGCAGGGATCCTGAGCGCGGCGCTCGAAGAGGGGTCGCGGGAGGGCGTGAAGCGGGCCTTCCTTGAAGTACGCGCAAGTAACGAGGCGGCGCAGTCGATGTATCGCAAATTCGGATTTGAAGCCACGGGGAGACGCGTGAGGTATTATAAGGACAACGGAGAGGACGCGATCTTAATGACCCTGGAAAGCCTGGATACTCTCCCAGGAAGTGTGACCGGGACTTTGGAGAAAAAATGAACGCCGAAGAAACCTTAGCACAAGTCGCCAGAGAAGTTGCAGTATGCGAGAAATGCGAACTGTATCATTCGCGCAAGATGGCCGTGCCAGGCGAGGGACCGGCTGCTTCGGAGATCATGTTCATCGGCGAAGGCCCCGGTTTTTATGAGAACGAACAGGGACGCCCGTTTGTCGGCGCGGCGGGCAAGTTCCTAGACCAACTGTTAGAACAAGCAGGTTTGAAACGCACAGATGTATGGATCGGCAACGTGGTCAAGTGCCGCCCTCCCGGCAACCGCGACCCGCAACCCGAAGAGCTGGCCGCCTGCAATGAATATCTGGAACGACAGATCGACGCGATCAACCCCAGCATCGTGATCACGCTGGGACGCTTCTCAATGGCGAAGTTCATCCCCGGTGCGAAGATCAGTGCGGTGCACGGGCAGATGCGCAAGGTCGGCAACCGGTATATGATCGCCATGTTCCATCCGGCGGCGGCACTGCACCAGTCTTCGTTGAAGCCGGCCATCCTTGCGGATTTTGCCAAGCTGCCCATACTACTGGAAGAGGCGCGCAAGGGATTGGGACGCGTTGCACCTGAATTGAACGGGAAGCAGGATGCACCCATGGAAGACCCGAAGCAGTTAAATTTGTTCTAAACGGGAATCGATATTCGAAATTAGAAATTCGGTGTCCGATAGTAAGTAATCGATATTCGATAGTCGGTATTCGAAAGTCGAAATTCAATAAACGGTAAGGAAAAGAATGAACACCAAAGAAACACTGATCAAGAAACTGCAGGATAAGACTGCGAAGATAGGTATATTGGGAATGGGCTATGTGGGGATGCCGCTGGCGGTGGTCTTTGCCGAAGCCGGCTTTAATGTATTGGGTATCGACCCCGACCCACGCAAAGTGGACACATTCAACAAAGGCGTTTCCTACATTCAAGACGTACCCAGCGAAACCGTTGCCAAGCTGAAGAAGAGCGGCAAACTGAATATGACCGCCGATTTTGCAGCACTCAAGGATATGGATGCAGTCAGCATCTGTGTGCCAACACCGCTACGCCAGACGGGCGACCCGGATATGTCGTTCATCATTTCGGCGACCGAGCAAGTGGCAAAATATGTACATGCGGGCATGGTGGTCGTACTGGAATCGACCACGTATCCGCGAACGACGCGTGAACTGGCGCTTCCGATGCTCACCGAAAAATCGGGGCTAAAAGCGGGAGAGGATATCTTCATTTGTTTCTCGCCGGAACGGGTGGACCCGGGGCGCGAGGATTTCACGACCTATAACACTCCGAAAGTAATGGGCGGCATCACCAAAGCCTGCGCCGAAGTGGCAACGGCCTGGTACAGCGGCGCGATCAAAACCGTGGTGATGGTGTCTTCGGCAGAAGCGGCCGAGATGGCAAAACTACTGGAAAACACGTTCCGGATGATCAACATCGGCCTGGTGAACGAGCTGGCGATCATGTGCGAACGCCTGGGGGTGGACGTGTGGGAAGTGATCAATGCGGCGGCCACCAAGCCGTTCGGATTTATGAAGTTCACGCCCGGGCCGGGACTGGGCGGGCACTGCATCCCGATCGACCCGCTGTATCTATCGTGGAA
>CAZPCR010000109.1:0-8698 GCA_964585035.1 uncultured Anaerolineaceae bacterium | reverse complement strand
TATCATACCTTTGAAAAGTTGTGTTCTTGATTAGTTCGACGAATTTGCCCTTTGAGTAGGCACCGCTTCTCTGAATTTTAAAAGCCACTTTCATGAAGAGTGCAGTCATTCCTCCGAGCCCCAAACTTGAAGAATACCTATTCCATTCTTGACTGGCAGCATCATGGTTCAAATCAATGATTAATGCTTTCCCTCCAGGTTTCAACACTCGGTGCATTTCATCTAGAACTTTTTCCGGCTCCTTGAAATTCTTGATTGCCCATGAGCAGAAGACAAGATCGAAGAATTTGTCTGGAAATTGGATGCTGGATGCATTTCCCTGCAGGAAATCCACCGTTACCCCTGCTTGCTGAGCATTAGCGCGAGCGATCTTAACTAGATCATTGCTAATATCCAGTCCGGTAATTTTGAAGTTGCCCAACTTGGCCAATTCGGTGCAGAAATATCCTGGGCCGGTTGCAAGGTCCAAAACAGATTCCCCAATCCTAACATGACTTGACGCCAAGCTGGCGTACTCCTTTAGATCTTTCAGCCGATATTTGCGTGAAAACTCATCATACTCATGAGCTTTCTTACCTTGTATTTCAAGATCCTTGAATTTTCTGACAAATTTCATCATAACAACATCTCCCTAGTGCGACTATTAAATTTATTTCAAACAAATCAATGGTACTTTTATTTTTTAACCCAACCTTGCATTAACCGCATAGTACGCAACGTAGCCGGTTATCTATGTAATAAGATGTGGCGACGAGATCAACACTTGTGATTACTCCGCTTTTGTCGTGGGTGAAGCTGCTACGCTGTCCCTTATACGTAGCATGTCTCCTAACTGGCACTTTAGATTTTTTAATAATCCTAGTCTACAACCTTGACGCTGCGTCAATGTCAAGCTCCTTTTTATGAACTTCTATCCCATCTTTAGTCGTGCCTCTATCAACGGAAACATTTCGCCCCCTGGCATACAATTTTTGAATTAAATCGGCCTTCTCACACCTCCTTGAAGGGCTCCAAAATCCGACCTTCAAAATATTTTCTCAACCATTTAAATTTGGAGAATTTGGGAGATCGCGAGGCATGCCGAAAGCGGTGCCCGCAGGGGGGAGGGGGTCCTTCGCGCAGAATAAGTGCAACGAATCCTGCGGGTAGCGTTGCGTATCCTGTGGATCCTGAAGTTTAGTCCTTTGGAAAATTTGGGGGAGGTTCCATTTTCCTATTTCCAATTTTTAGTTCTCCAGTTAAACTATTTCCATATTCCTCCTGGAGAAGCCCTCATGACCGAAAAAGATGAAATCAAGGAAGAAAAGAAAGACGATAAAAAAGAAGAGAAGCCCAGGCCGGTGGATAAGCTGGTCGAGTCTAAACACTCGGTCATCATCGGCGGCCGGGAGCTAAAGTACACCGTCCTCACCGGAACGATCGTGATGAAAGAAGAAACACCCGACCGGGAGAAAGAGTTCGAAGCCGAGAAACCCCGTGCGCAGATCTTCTTTATCGCTTATACCAAAGACAACACGGACGACAAATCCAAACGCCCGATCACTTTTTCCTTCAACGGCGGACCCGGCTCCTCGTCCGCGTGGCTGCACCTCGGGCTGCTTGGCCCGCGCCGCGTGGTCATGCAGGAGGACGGCAGCCTGCCGCCCCCACCCTTCAAACTGACAGACAACGAATACTCGCTGCTCGACCAGACCGACCTGGTCTTTATCGACCCGGTCAGCACGGGCTACAGCCGTCCTGTGGAAGGCGAGAAACCCAGGGAATGGCACGGCTTTAAAAAGGATATTACTTCGGTCGGCGATTTCATCCGGCTTTACACCACCCGCTACGGGCGCTGGCTTTCGCCCAAATTCCTTATCGGCGAATCCTACGGCACGACGCGCGCCGCGGGCCTTTCGGGTTATTTGCAGGAGCGACATGGCCTGTATCTAAACGGCATCATGCTGGTGTCGGTAGTACTCGATTTCAGCACACTTGAGTTCACCCTCAACAACGACGTACCCTATGCCCTCTTCCTCCCCACTTATACGGCGACTGCCTGGTATCACGGCAAGCTCAAAGGTCGCAAGCCCTTGAAAAGCCTGCTCAAAGAAGTGGAGAAGTTCGCCCTGGGTGAATATTCCGAGGCGCTGCTTAAAGGCGATAGGCTCACCAGGGCTGAACGTACAAGCGTTATCGAAAAGACGGCCCGCTATACGGGGCTTTCGCCTGAGTTCATCGACCGCAGCAATCTGCGCATCCAGGACCAACACTTCTTCAAGGAGCTGCTGCGCGACCGCGGCCAGACGGTAGGTCGGCTCGACAGCCGCTTCCTTGGCCGCGACCGTCTGGGCGTGACGGATAAACCGGAATACGACCCGCTGATGACCAACGTTGCGGGACCTTTTACCGCCGCTTTTTACGATTACATTCGCGCTGAACTTAAATTCGAGTCCGACCTGTCGTATGAGATCATCAGCGAATTTGTACATCCCTGGTCGTACGCCGAGTTCGAAGGACAATTCGTGAACGTGGGCGAGAGGTTGCGCGCCGCGATGACTTACAATCCATACCTCAAGGTCTTTGTGGCAAATGGCTATTACGATCTTGGCACTCCTTACTTTGCGACCGAATACTCTATCAATCACCTGGGCCTGCACGAAACCATCCGCAAGAACCTGAGCATAAGTTATTACGAAGCGGGCCACATGATGTACATCCATCTTCCATCGCTGGCCGCGCTGAAGGAAGACCTGGCAAAGTTCATTAAATCGGCCCTCCCGGCCTAACAAAGTTATTATTGTGTAGGGCAAAAAGCAACGAAGCAACGTTCTGGTTGCCCGTTCTATGAACTCATGGAAGTAAGCAAAACAAATAGTTAAAATTAACCTTGCTGGCATCGATCGGAGACTTCATCATCCAATTGATCTAATCCGGTGATTTTAATCGGACCGTTGAGTCCGCCGCGGACATCTCTTAACTAATCTGCAGTTGCTGCCTGCAAGAGTTCCACAACCTGTCGACCATAATTTTCAGGGAGATCCCTTACATGGTTAGTGTATAATTTTGGGAGCATTCCCAGCCAGCCTTTTACGATCCGGTTATATATTTATGAAACGGTCTAAAAACAAGCGTTATCACCTGGTCTATGGAACCTGAAGAATACGGTCTGATGAACCGGGTCGAAGGTTACCATTGGTGGTACCTTGGGATGGAAACCATCACCCGTACTTTCCTTAACCAATATATCCAGTCCGATCCCAAGCTACAGATCCTCGATGCGGGATGCGGAACCGGGCACGCGATGAGTAAATACCTGGGAGATTATGGAAAGGTCTCAGGGATTGATATTTCCAGGATCGCACTTGAGTTTTGTTCTTTAAGACAAATACAAAATCTGGCAAATGCTTCCGTTGAAGCGCTGCCTTTTGCATCAGGATCGTTCGACCTGGTAACCAGTTTCGATGTCCTGTATGAGCAGGACGTATCAAACGATTCCCTCGTTATCAAAGAATTCTCCCGTGTATTGATACACGGAGGTCATCTCCTGCTCCGAGTACCTGCATACGACTGGTTACGAGGAAAACATGATCGCACCGTGCACACAGCGCGACGTTATACTACCAGGCAGGTTACCAGCCTCCTTCAAGACAATGGGTTTTTATTGGAGCGCGTATCGTATGCCAACATGTTCCTTTTTCCTCCTGCATTGATCAAAAGGACAATGGAAAATATCATGCCTGCCAAGGATGGCAGATCGGACTTGAACCTCGAAATGGGTCGAGCCAATGGATTATTAAAAGCGATCTTGTCGTCCGAAGCTCCCCTGGTTGTAAGGTACGGTCTCCCATTTGGCTTGAGCGTTTTCGCCATTGCCCGGAAGATATAAATATATTCCAATCCTACAATAAATAAAGAGATATTCCGGAATACCTGGGATTCTTTTCCCTGCATTTAATGATGAGAATCGATATTTACGCTTGGTTCTAGTCGCGACGAATGAATTAAGTCAGTAGACCGATCACAAGAAATTATTTCTTGCTCGGCATTCATGAGCCCCTAAAATTGAGGGCAATGCCAAAGTCTTAGTGGGGGCCTCGGATATCCTGGATCTGATCAATATATGTTCTGGAACAAGCACAATGCCAGATATCGAGTCTAAGCTGTCTGAATTCGCCATCTATTTGACGGGATATTATTTATTCGATTTATTTCGACCGTTCAACATAATATATAGCAGCTCTTCGATTTTTTAAGAGAAGCGCATCCTTTCCGTTTGAACATGCGTGCTATAATTCAAACCGACCCCCATGTCATTTGCCCATCTTCATGTCCATACCGAATATTCACTGCTCGATGGCTTCTCGAACATCAAGAAGCTGGTGAGCCGCGTTAAAGAAATGGATATGCCGGCGGTGGCCATCACCGACCACGGCACGATGTTCGGGGTGATCGATTTTTACAAGGCGGCAAAAAATGCAGGCGTCAAACCGATCATCGGGTTGGAAGCGTACATGGCTGCGCGCAGCATGCAAGACCGCGACTCCAAACTTGACCGTTCCTCTTATCATCTGCTTTTACTGGCCGAAAACGAGACCGGTTATAAGAACCTATTAAAGATCGCCTCCGCCGCACAGTTGGAGGGCTTCTATTATTATCCGCGCATCGACCACGACTTTTTAGCATCTCACTCCGAAGGACTTATCTGCACCTCAGGCTGCATGTCTGCCGAGATACCTCGCGCGCTGCTGGATAACAAACCTGAGGAAGCCGTAAAGCGGATGAACTGGTACTACGACGTGTTCGGCCCCGACCGGTTCTTCGTTGAACTCCAGCAGCACAACATCAAAGAGATCACTGACTTGAACCGCCGCCTGGTTGAAATGGGCGCGCGTTATTCCGCCAGGTTCATTGCGACCAATGACGTGCATTACATTAATCCCGAAGATGCACGCCTGCAGGATATCCTGCTTGCGATCCAAACGCAGACCGTGTTGTCCGATCCCAACCGGATGCGCATGACTGATGAGTCTTACTACCTGCGCACGCCGGATGAGATGAGCCGGCTGTTTGCCGAAGTCCCCGAATCACTCAGCAATACACTGCTGATCGCCGAACGCTGCAACGTGGACTTGTCCTTCAAAGGCTACCACCTGCCTGAGTTCCCCGTCCCCGAGGGTTATACGGCCAAGACCTTTCTCCGCCACTTGTGCGATCTGGGCGCTCGTAAACGCTATGGGGAACGCGCCGACAGCCAAATGGTAAGGGAAAGACTCGATTATGAGCTGGGTGTCGTCGATAAGATGGGCTTCAATGCCTACTTCCTGATCGTATCCGACCTGTGCCACCACTCGCGTCAAGAGGGTATCTGGTATAACGCGCGCGGTTCTGCAGCTGGTTCCATCGTGGCCTATGTATTGGAGATCACGCTGGTCGATCCTTTGCAGCACGACCTGATGTTCGAACGCTTTTTAAACCCTGGGCGCGTCTCGATGCCTGACATCGACCTCGACTTCCAGGACAACCGGCGCTCCGAGGTGCTCGAGTATTGCACAACCAAATACGGGAGCGACAGGGTCGCACAGATCATCACGTTCGGCACCATGGGCACCAAAGCCGCCCTGCGCGACGTGGGGCGCGTGATGGACATCCCCTTGAACGAAGTGGACCGCGTGGCAAAGCTCGTGCCTTTCGTCGCAGGCCATGGAACGACCATGAAGGACGCGCTGGAAATTTCCGAATTCAAGGAGATCTACGACAGCCAGCCGCACCTGCACGAGTTGATCGATATCGCCGCAAAAATGGAAGGCACCGTCCGCAACGCGGGCACCCACGCGGCGGGCGTGGTGATTTCGGATAAACCGATCCTCGAATACCTGCCCCTACACCGCCCCACCTCCAACTCGGAAGAAACACCGATCAAGACCGTCACGCAGTTTGAAATGGGCATCCTCGATTCGCTGGGCATGCTCAAGGTGGATTTCCTAGGCTTGATCACGCTGACTGTGATGGAGCGCGCCTGCAAGATGATCGAACAGCGGCACGGCATCCACCTGGACCTCAATAATATTCCGCTCGATGACCCCAAAGCGTTCGAGCTGATGGGCAACGGGCAGACTGCCGGCGTCTTCCAGATGGAAGGCGGCGGCATGACGCGCTACCTGATCCAGATGAAGCCGAATAAGCTCGACCACGCCATCGCCATGGTGGCCCTCTATCGTCCCGGCCCGATGGCGTTCATCCCCGATTACATCGCCCGCATGCACGGCGAATCCCCGGTTGAATATCGCCATCCAGCCATGGCGCCCATCTTTGACTCAACGTATGGCATCCCCGTATATCAGGAACAAGTGATGCGCGCGGCCGTGGAGCTCGGAGGCTTTTCGCCCTCCGAGTCCGACGAACTGCGCAAGGCCATCTCGAAGAAAAAGAAGGAAGAGATCGAGAAGTTCAGGGTCAAATTCGTCAACGGTGCCGTAACAAAAGGCATGACGAAGGATGTCGCTGAAGGCATCTATGAGGATTGGGAAGAGTTCGCCCGTTATGGATTCAACAAAAGCCATGCTGCCGATTACGGTGTGATCGCGGTGCAAACAGCGTACCTGAAGGTCCATTACACGGCGGAATACATGGCTGCGCTACTTTCCGCCTCGGCGGGACAAACAGAAAAAGTGGCACTTTATGTGGCCGATGCGCGCACCATGGGTGTACCTGTCCTACCGCCCGAGATCAATTCCTCCGTCTGGGACTTCGGGATCGAAGATATCGATAACCAGCCTTCCATTCGCTTTGGGTTGGGCGCGATCAAGAACCTGGGCGAGAGTGCCATGGAAGTTGTGATGGAGGAACGCAAGAAAAACGGAACATTCAAGGACCTCAACGACTTAGCCCGCCGGGTGGACTTGCGTGCGGTTGGCAAGCGCGGCCTGGAGTGTCTGATCAAGGTGGGCGCTCTCGATGCGTTTGGCAACCGCGTGGCCCTGCTGGCTTCGGCCGACCGTGTGATCGCCATCAGCAGCAACCATGCCCGTGCGGCCGAAGCCGGGCAGCTCAGTCTCTTCGGCGCGGCAACCGGTGTAACCGAAACCATCACGCTGCCGGACGTTAACAATGTGGACAGGCGCGAGATGCTCAATTGGGAACGCGAGTTGATCGGCCTGTACATCTCGGACCATCCGCTCACAACCTACCAGCAGACTTTCGCACAGATCGTCACTCACTTTTCGAGCCAGCTTGGCGAAGCCCAGAAAGACGAGAAAGTGCGGGTTGCCGGCCTCGTCAACCTTGTCCGACCGTACGTCACCAAAGCCGGCAAGCCGATGGGGTTCGCTACAATCGAAGATATCCAGGGCAACATCGAACTTGTGCTCTTCCCTCGCACCTGGGAAAAGTACCGCGAAGAATTGACCGACGGACAGATCGTCATTGTGGAAGGCAAAGCCGATACCAGCAATACACCGCCCAAGATCCTGGTGGACGCCATCCGGACCGAGATCAAAATGTTGGAATCACTGGATAGCCCGCCGTCGATAGCGGAAGGAGAAAAGCCGCGGCCTTCCACGCCGAAACCGGCTCCTGTTTCGAAACCAATGCCGCAAGCCGTCAGGCCTGCGCCTGCATCTGTGAGGCAAGCCGCAGAACGGACTCCGGTTTATGCCACCCATCAGGTTCCTGATGCAGAAATATCTTTGGACATTCCCAACATGCCCCCTCCGCCAGATAACTTCCCCGCAGGTTGGGACGCGGAATGGCAGCCTTCGTTCGAAGCCGCTCAGATTGCGGCGCGACCCGAGGCGGCTGTCGGTCCAAAAGTTGAAAATAAACCCGTTAAGCCGCACCCTGTTGAATCAACCGTGCCGAAAAAAGCGGATGATGATTTTGAATCAAAGGCCGTTAGGCGAGAAATTGTAAGTGTCCCTGTGCAAGCGCATATCGTCCAGGCCAGTGAGTCAACCCCACCTGAACCGCCCTCGATGCCATCTTTATATGTGCCGATTGCACAGGAAGAAAAAGACAAAGACCATCCGCCGAAGCAGATCACTGTACTTTTGCGCTCTTCGGGCGATAAAGAGCGTGACAACCTGCGGATAAAGACCATTTACGGCACGTTGATCTCGTTCCATGGCCGGGACCGCTTTAGCTTCCAGATCTTCGAATCCGGCAAGGGTCACCTGATCGACTTCCCCAACGATACGACGCGCCTGTGTCCCGAAATGCTGGGCCGCCTGCTGAAGTTGATGGGCGAAGAAAGCTGGCGCATCGAAGAGATCACGTTTCAATAAGGGAACGCGGATAAACGCAGAAAGGGGCTGAGTGTCATAATTTTTCTCAAAATATCTGCGTCCATTTTCAAAGAAATATCAGGCGGTTAGAAAATGTCAATTTTTCAAGTATCAGATACCTGGAAATCTACCTTCCCTGACGCTCATGCCGGAGTGCTTATCATGCGCGGCGCAGTCAACCCGGCACAGCATGCGGAATTGGAAAAGCGTAAAAAGGCTTTGGAAGCAGAACTGCGCGCCCGGTTTTCCGGCCAGGATCGCTCGGCCCTTGAGGAAAATCCTGTGCTCCAAGCCTATGCCACCTATTACCGGCAATTCAAGAAGACCTACCATGTGCAGCTGCAACTCGAGTCGCTGCTCTTCAAGGAAAAATCAATCCCCAGCGTGGCGGCATTGGTCGAAGCCATGTTCATGGCTGAAATGAACAACATGCTCCT
>CAZPCR010000108.1:0-8714 GCA_964585035.1 uncultured Anaerolineaceae bacterium | reverse complement strand
GATTCTGTACGAGCAAAAATGGCGGTGATGGACCGTAAGACACAGAACCGCGAAATGCAGAAGTTAGGCGCGACCCCTGAATTTATGCTCGGCAGCGTACATGCCGTCACGGAAACCGGAAGGATCATTGTCGCTTCGAAGACCGGAAGCCAGTTAGCGGGGTATGTTGCGGGAGCCGTCCATGTTATTTGGGTGGTCGGCACACAGAAAATCGTTCCGACTCTGGAGATAGGTATGAAACGCGTCGAGGAATACACGCTTCCGCTGGAGACCGCCCGCGCACAGAAGGCCTTCGGAGTCGGAAGCAGCATCGACAAATTATTGATTGTCAATAAGGAATTCATGCCGGGTCGAACCACCATGATTTTGGTGAAAGAGAACCTGGGGTTTTAATGTCGGAAAATCCCTGCGGTTGCAAAATAACACATTTAACTGTAGTTACGGGATATAAATAATAAAAGCACTTGTATACCACGGTCCTGGAAATCGTTCTTATGATGGGAAGCCATGCCGATCATTAAAGAATCCACCGATGCGATCGTCAGGATCACAAAGACAACCATTTGTGGAACGGACCTGCAAATAAGGAATTGATATGCAGATTTCAAAATCAACATCGCTTCGACCCCTCCGCGCGAAACTTATCTTTAATGCAGGTTCCGGGCGGCCGGAAGAATCACCCCAGCAGCTGACCAGCATCCTTTCAGAAATGCAGGACCAGCAGATTTTGCCCGAGGTCTATACTGTGCGCCCCGACAGCCAACTTGAAACTGTAGTGCAGGACGCCATTAAATCAGGGATCAAACTGATCGTTGTGGCTGGCGGTGACGGTACCATCGATAGCATTGTAGGTGCCATGGCTGGAAGTGATGCTACACTCGGCATCATCCCAACCGGCACACGAAACAATGTCGCATTTAACCTGGGGATCACAGGGGATATCGCAAATTCCGTCGCTCTATTACGACGGGGGCGCCGGCTAAAGATCGATGTAGGACGAGTTCATTATGGACATTCACGTCATTGGTTTCTCGAAGTCGCTGCACTGGGTCTCCTATCAGATTTATATCCCATAGCTGATGACCTCCAGCACGGCAAGCTAACCATGATCGGGGAATTGTTATCAAAATTCGTCTCTGCTACACCTTCACGCCTGCGAATGGTCCATGATGGGCGCAGGCATCTCGATGCTTCTGCACATATGATGGTGATTTCAAATATGCCTTTTCTCGGACCCCATTTCCAGATTTCCCCCAATGTATCCTTCAGGGACGGCCGTTTGGATTTATTCACCTTTTCGGATATGAGCAAACTAAATATGATTTCATATGCCATGCTGTCCCAAATTGGACATTTTGAAGATATCGGCATCAAGCACTACCGTGTCAAGCATGTAAACATCCGTTCGAATCCACGTATGCCGGTACTTGCCGATGGTGTATTACTGGGCGAGGGTTCTTTATCTGTTCATGTCCACCCGCGCGCCCTGACGGTTATGGCTGGATCGGTGCTTACCGGGCCGCAGGCCACAGGTTAGTTGACGGATTCAAAGATGGCAATCCATGGCTAGCAATTCTGGAAAGCCACCTTTTTCAGCGCGGTCTCACGCGGCTTCTTTTTGGTCCGCCAATAGAAGACGACCTGTTTTCCTGGCAATCCTTCTGGCAGGACTGGTAATTTTCCTCTTCTGGTTACCCTGGGGTGCACAAGCGTCGCTTTGGGCAGCTTTGAGTAATCAACGTGAACTGGTTGTCTTCCTTTCTTTATTCGCGCTGTTGACTCTGTCCTTAATTTGGTCACTCGGTCAGCGCCTTGACGCCCGGATCTTTATACTTCTTAATATCCGGTTTTATCCTCAATGGCTTGACCAAATTATGTGGGTGATAACACAACTCGGCAATATGCTGGCAGCATTTATCGCTGCCAGCATCCTTTTTATCCTAAATTATCGCCGTTTAGCTGTAGAAACCATCTTCGGAACCATCACGCTCTGGTTATTGGTGGAAATTATAAAAGCGTTATCAGACCGGGATCGGCCATTTATTAAAATCGATAAGACGCGCATAATTGGCTGGCGGGAAAAAGGCGATTCTTTTCCGAGCGGTCATACATCCCAAATATTCTTCCTGGCGTCGCTTTTCATCCACAGTTTACAGCTGGGTATTGGAGAATCTTTCACGCTCTATGTCGTCGCTTCGCTGGTGGGTTTCACGCGGATCTACGTCGGCGCGCATTATCCGCGAGATGTATTCGCGGGGGTCGTACTCGGATCCGTCTGGGGAATACTTGCCATGCTGGTAGATCACTATTGGCTTGCATTTCACTTCTGATGACAGAGCTTCCCCCAACTGGCGGAGGTCAAAACTCACCAGGCGATGGATGCGGGTGGAGAATGTTTTGTATATTATTAAAAGGAACGAACACTACTTGCTGCAATTTAGCGGGGTCGCATAGGTCGAGCTCTACGGGATCGAATTATGATCATAAAGGAAAAATTGAAAACATTCAAACTTCTATCGATGGCCGTTTCACTTGTGGCCGTTCTTTCAGCCTGCAACCTGCCGGCCGTAACTGGTTCGGTAATTCAAACATCAACCCCAGACCAAGTTGGCTTGCTGCCTACGATGACATTGCAGGCCAATCCCACCCAGAACCTGACGGCTATCGTCACTGCAACAGAACCTATTCCTCCGACAGCAGCCTCACCCAATGCTCCCATATGGTCGGTCTATCATTACACCTGCAAACTTGCCGTTGGCGGCGGCACTATGACGATGAACCTTGGATGGACGGATCGCTCCAATAACGAGGATGGATTCAACGTCTATCGGGATGGCCAAGTGATCGCGACCCTGGCACCTGACTCGACATCTTATGTTGACGTCGCGTTTGTCGCCACCGGAAAGGCACTGAATTATTCCGTCGAAGCCTTCAACAAGGATTGGCAGGGAAGCACAAGCACCATTACCAATTTCTGCCAGTGATCTAAATAAAGCTGCATCGAAAAACCTGGGTCAACCGTCCCAGGCTTTCAGCCTGGGATTCATATCATGCCGGGACTGTGAGTAAATACCTCAGGTATTTCTGATTGCCCGGGGATATCCAGGCAAGATAAAAGCTCCGACGTCAGGTGATAATCGATTAATTAATCTCCCCCAACTGGCGGAGATCAAAATTCCCCGGGCGATGGATGCTGTCACTGAGCGTTTGTTGTAGGATTAATCTAGGACCCGATTAGGGCCCTGTCAACTGGTGGAAATCATTCAATCCGCCATTCATAATCATCGTGATAAGTGAAACACTCAAAAGGAGAAATATCATGCTTTGGACTATCATCGTAATTTTAGTAATCTTGTGGCTGCTCGGTTTTTTCGGCCGTAACATAAATCCAGGCTTCCCACAAACAGGCGGTTGGATCCACATTCTGATCGTTGTCGCCATCATCCTCATCGTATTGCACCTTCTAGGTGTGATGTAAAAATCTCGACTTTCGATTGACCAAGAGGTCGAAACCGTAAATGGTTTCGACCTCATAAACCATTAAGTCACACTCTTTTGTCATGAATGAACACCCAAAGGTTATCGCCATTGTTGCGCTGATGCTGGCGATGCTGGCGCTGACTGCCTGTGGGACGCAAACAGTGACTACCCCAGCGCCCGAATCCGTGATCATTTTAGATACTCCTGGAGGAATAAGCGACCAGGCAACTATCAATGTTGGGATGACCCAAGATAAGAATAGTGCCAACAATCAGGCGGTAGCAACAGCCGAAGTTGTCCGCGGCGACGCACAGGCGACTTTGGATTCGGCCAATGCAACCTTGAGAGCCGTCCAGACCCAGAATCAAAGCAATTCCAATGTCATATCTGCCCAGTTAGCGGCCACCGCCGCCATCATACGCGCCAATGCACAGGCGACTTTAAATTCGGCCGGTGCAACACGGAGTGCCGCACTGACCCAGGATGCAATACGGCAGACTCAAATGGCTGACCAGGCAACAACCAATGCAGAAGCCGTTGTGAATCAACAAAATAAAGACGAGCTATCTGCCGACACTCAAACCGCCGTAGCCAATAATATTGCCACACAAACCCAGGTCGCTGCTGCAACCTCTCAATGGTATGCCGACCAATCGCGGCAGCGCCAGGAACAAAGGGCGGGGCCAATTTCATTCCTGTGGATGTGGTGTCTACCAGTTTTTATCGTACTTTTTGCAGCCGTAGGTCTATGGGGATTCTGGCGTTGGTTGAAGAATGAGCAAGCCCGCCCAACCGTTCGCGAAAACCCTGTTATCGATGTGCAAACCGCAAATTCGGATGACCAGATACATCGATGGCTCGATGAAGTCAAGATCAAGCTGCTTAATAGTGACAAGAAAGATGAAGATGATACCAAACGCAGTTGATCCGCATCCTTTTAATAAAAAGACGCAACAGATTAGAGTCCAGGTTTCTGCAGTATTGAAGAAATGGGGATTGCTGCCACGCTTTACACGCTGGCGGTTAACACAAGATCCGAGCACCGGCATGAAAGTGCTATTCGGCATACTTAATAAAGGATACATTGCCGCGCATACATCAACCCCCTTCAGCGATTACTTCGATCCGCGCGTGTTGCATGACCTGGCGGATGAGGTGCAATTGCAAGTGGTATCCTGTAATACCGACGGTCTCCGGTATGCTTTCATCCTGGACCGCGGTCAAATCGATAAATTACCGACATTTATAGATTTCCCTTTCATTGATAACGGCAAACTTTCGGCCAGGGTTGTCTATAGCGGCACCCCGCAATCTGTGGAGTCCCCGATTCCAGATAACCCGATGGTCGATGATCCCTCATTAGTGCATCAGAGTGTGAGAGCTTTTTTAAAGGTTTTTGACGATATTAAACTTAAACGCGATGCTGCCTTGGATGCTCCCTTTCAAAACCTGCCCGAAATTGTGATTATAGACAAAGATGAATTCAATAAACGAGTCGCGGAGCATGAAGCCAACCGGCAAAAGGGTGAACGGATTCGGAAATTACTGGATAAAACGGCCGAATAGTTTCAAGAGGTGCACCAGCCTTGAACTGCACATCGAACCTGTCATTCCATGAATTAAAAAATATTTAAGGAGAAATAATGGGACACAAAGGTGTAAGTGTACGCAAGCCTAAAAGATCAAGACCATTTTCAAGTGCTGATATTAGCGGCTCTGCCAATTCACATTCCGACAAAAGCCAGTCGGTACAATCGCTTGTGAAAGACAATCGAGCCTCTACCACAACGGGGGTTATAAATCCCGTGGCCGGATCGAATAAGAAATATAAAAAAGGTTCCAACTCCAAATGATTTGGCGACGACCAAGCGATCAAAATGCAGATAAATCATAAAAAGAAAAGGAGATCGGAATGGGAATACTTTCATGGATTGTTGTTGGCCTGATTGCGGGCTGGTTGGCCGGACTGGTAGTAAAGGGAGGCGGTTTTGGTTGTATCGGTGACGTCATCGTCGGTGTGATTGGCGGATTATTAGGCGGCTGGATCGCCTCCCATTTCTTCCATATGGGCGATGCATTGTCAGGTATCAACCTTAAATCGATCCTGGTTGCTTTTGTAGGGGCCGTAATATTGGTAATAATATTACGCGTCGTAACTGGTAAAAGAGTTTAATAACCAGGTTCCATACCAGCAATCTTCTCAATCGAAAAAGTATTCCTTTCAAGAGAGAACAAACCTGGCTCAATAATTTGTATTTATCCTAAGGAGCACGAATGAAGGAACTGCCGTTAAGGATCCTGCTTGTCTACCCCGAATTTCCGGACACATTTTGGAGTTTCAAGCACGCCTTAAAATTTGTCCATAAGAAAGCCGGAGCGCCCCCGCTGGGTCTTTTGACCGTTGCAGCAATGCTGCCTGCCGAATGGGATAAACGACTGGCCGATCTTAATGTGGCTACCCTCTCGGACGACGACCTGGCATGGGCCGATTATGTTTTCGTCAGCGCGATGATCATCCAACGTGAATCAGCACGTGCTTTCATCCACCGCTGTAAATTAGCCGGCGTTAAGGTGGTAGCCGGTGGGCCGCTCTTCACAATGGAACATGAGCAGTTCCCGGAGGTTGACTATTTTGTCTTGAATGAGGCCGAATTGACCCTGGAACCCTTCTTGCGCGACCTGGAACAGGGTCAGGCGAAGCGTGTCTATGCCTCCAAGGAATTCCCTGACATCCATCAAACTCCCGTTCCCCTTTGGAGTCTGGCGAAACTCAAGAATTACGACACAGTCAGTATTCAGTTCTCGCGCGGCTGTCCCTTCAACTGCGACTTCTGCAATGTGACCTCGCTCCTGGGACATCGACCGCGTACCAAGACTGCCGCCCAGATCATCGCCGAGTTGGATGGACTCTACGCTCTAGGCTGGCGCAAGAGCATCTTCTTTGTAGACGACAATTTTATAGGCAACAAGAAGTATATTAAGTCCGAGGTGCTACCGGCATTAATTGAATGGCGTAAAGGCAAAACCGGTATGCCGTTCAGCACGGAAGTATCCATAAACCTGGCCGATGACCCGGAATTGTTGAGTCTCATGGTGGAAGCCGGGTTCGATGCGGCCTTTGTCGGGATAGAGACACCCAACGAAGACAGCCTGACCGAATGCAGCAAGAACCAAAATAAAGGCCGTGATCTTTTAGAGAGCGTCAAAAAACTCCAGCGTGCCGGTATACAGGTTCAAGGCGGATTCATTGTCGGCTTTGATAATGACCCACTCTCGATCTTTCAGCAGCAAATCGATTTCATCCAAAAAAGCGGCATTGTGACGGCCATGGTCGGATTACTCCAGGCCCCCCTGGGAACGCGCTTGTACGAGCGCATGAAACAGGAAGGCCGCCTGGTGAATGAATTCTCGGGAGATAACGTGAACGGCACGACCAACATCATCCCCAAGATGGGCCTGATACCACTCCGTGAAGGTTATCGCAGGATCCTAAGCCAGATCTATGCCCCCAAGATGTATTACGAACGCGTTTTAACTTTCCTGCGCGAGTATCAGCCGCCTAACATCAGAATCCAGTTTGAGCCACAATACATACTGGCTTTGGGCCGATCCATTTTTCAACTTGGCATTCGTGGGGTCGAACGCGTCCAATACTGGAAGCTCTTTTTCTGGACCCTGTTCCGCCGTCCGCGTCTGTTCCCATTGGCGATCACCCTGGCAATCTACGGTTTCCATTTCCGCCAGGTGGCAACTCTACACGTCACCTGATTTCCCCACCTGAAGTGTTTAAGGAGAAATTTCGCAAATGAATAGAAGCTCAATTTCCCTTGGGCGCATTCTGGGAATACCGATAGGATTGGATTATTCCTGGTTTTTGATCTTCGCGCTGCTCACCTGGTCGCTGGCTACAAGTTATTTTCCAGCAGAATTCAAAGGTTGGCCGGTCACACAATATTGGATTGTGGGCGCGGTGACAGTCATTTTAATGTTTGGTAGCGTCCTATTGCATGAGCTTGGGCATTCTGTGGTGGCCTTACGCTATAAAATTCCGGTCCGCAGCATCACGCTCTTTATCTTTGGTGGTGTTGCCCAAATTGGAGCTGAACCTCCCAGCGCGGTCGCTGAATTCTGGATCGCGATCGCAGGCCCCATTACGAGTTTTGGATTGGCCATTATTTTTGGGCTTCTGCAACCTCTGGTCGGCTCGTTTGGTTCGCTGCTTGCCATTGCCAGATACCTTGCTTATATAAACGGTGCTTTAGCCCTCTTTAATTTGATCCCGGGCTTCCCGCTGGATGGCGGCCGGGTCTTTCGAGCCATCGTGTGGGGAACCACACATAGCTTGCACCGAGCCACTCTCATAGCCGCCAATTTAGGCCGGTTTATTGCATATCTATTTATCCTCCTGGGAGTGTGGCAGATGTTCACCGGCAATTTTGGTAATGGCTTATGGATTGCCTTTATTGGCTGGTTCCTGGAAAGTGCCGCCTCCTCACAGCTCCGCCAGCAAACGATCCATGACCTGTTGGCCGGACATCTTGTAGCTGATGCAATGCGCCGCGACTTCACCTCGGTACGTCAGGACGCCACCCTGGAGCAAATGGTCAGTGAGCACCTTTTGGGCAGCGGCCGCCGCAGTTTAGTGGTCAAGGAGAATGACAGGGTCACTGGTTTGTTGACTCTGCATAATGTAAAGACCATCCCTTCTTCTGAATGGTCATCTACGAAAGCTGAACAGGTGATGATCCCCATTGAGAAAATAAAAAGGATCAGGCCTGATGCCGAACTGACAGATGCTCTTGGAGAAATGGACCGTGACGGAGTAAACCAGTTGCCGGTGATGGTGGACAACGATATTCAAGGCATATTAGGGAGGGACGATGTGATCAGTACAGTGCGGAACCTGAGTGAGTTCAGCCATCATTAATACCATGCTCTGAAATGGCGTCGTAGAAGAACAATCATCAGTGGGGATATTACAGGGTTAACACGATGCTTCAAGCAAAGTGAAGAATTTCCCGGAAATCAAAACCGGCGAATATCGGTATCGAATTTTGTATTAGAGATAAAAGAAGGAGTTAATATCATGGCAAGCAATCCAGTCAACGCAAAAAAGAATAAAACATCCAGGGGACAGCGCACGCATGTGCGCCGCATGAAACAAGAGGCGCGCAAAGGCCCGATCGTGGACAATCGGTTGAGTAAAAAGTCGCGCAAACTTGAGATCGCCAAGG
>CAZPCR010000107.1:0-8735 GCA_964585035.1 uncultured Anaerolineaceae bacterium | reverse complement strand
CGCGGGTCCTCTGTGCGCTCGATCAGCCCGGCCTGGACCAGGTTGTCGACATGCTGGCTGGCGGCTGCCGATGTGATTTCAAACCGCTCGCTGATCTCAGAAATACCGCTGTTGCCGCGATAAAACAACTGCATCAGGATGCTGAACTGCGGCATGGATAAGCCGGTCGCTTTTGCATGGTGTGCCCAGCCGCGCTGGGAATAATGTGTGGAAACATCCATCCAGGCGCGAAGTGCTTTTGGTAATAAGACACGTTCAGTCATAGTTAAGCCTTCTTTTTAGTTAAGCGGGCTTAACTTTATACGCGAGCAGGTTCTGTGTCAAGTCTATGGAGGTAAGAATACTGTTAGAATTTCTGTTACTACTTACTTGTCTTCATAAAGCCCCTCGTTTTTGCGCTTGGGGGCCCCATTCGTTGAATGCGCTGCGGTAAGATGTCCTAAAAAAATAATTGTTTTTCCTGCTCGCCGAAGGAACCTTCCACTTTCAAGGATTATAATTTCACCATGCCTCTATCACAAAAAGAAGTTGAGCACATTGCCAAGCTGGCCCGCCTCGAATTGACCGAAGACCAGAAGACCCTTTACCGCGACCAGCTTTCAGCCATCCTCGATTACATGACCAAGCTGCGCGAGCTTGATACCACCGGCGTCCAGCCGACTGCCGGCGGTGGCAAGACACAAATGACCCTGCGTGCAGACGAGGTCCATCACAGTCTTTCGCCGGAGGAACTGCTAAAGAACGCGCCTGAATCTGACGAAGACCAATTTAAAATCCCGCCGGTGTTCGAATAACTCGCTGGCAGCATAGACCATGACCGAACTCACCGATCTCACTCTTACTGAAATGCAGGCTGGCTTGCTCAAAGGCCGGTTTTCCAGCCGCGAGCTTGTGCAGGCAGCGCTCGACCGCATGTCAAAACTGGAGCCTTCGCTGCATGCCTTCCTGCATATCGCGGGCGAGTCCGCTTTGAAGCAGGCGGACGAGGCCGATACGGAACGAAGGTCTAAGACGGAGAAAGGCTCCATGCCCTTGCATGGCATTCCCGTCGCCATTAAAGATGTGCTGACGGTTGCCGGCCTGCCCTGCACCTGCGGCTCGAAGATCCTGGAGGGCTTCATGCCGCCCTTCACAGGCACCGCCGTGAAACGCTTGATGCAAGCCGGGATCATTATCGTCGGCAAGACAAACACCGATGAATTCGCAATGGGCTCTTCCACCGAAAACTCCGCCTATGGTGTAACGCATAACCCCTGGGACCTGGAGCGCGTGCCTGGCGGCTCGTCCGGCGGCAGCGCGGCTTCCGTGGCGGCGCGTTATGTCCCGGTCGCTCTTGGCACCGACACAGGCGGTTCTGTCCGACAGCCCGCCTCACTGTGCGGCGTAACCGGACTCAAGACAACCTATGGCCGCGTCTCGCGTTATGGGTTGGTGGCATTTGGTTCGTCGCTCGATACTATCGGCGCATTTGGCCGTACCGCGGAAGATGTGGCCGAGATATTTTCCGTCATGGCAGGCGTCGATCCGCTCGATGCCACCTCGGTGGATACGCCCGTCCCACATATAAAATTCAACAAGGATGCCGTGCGCGGGTTGAAGGTCGGCGTGCCGAAGGAATATTTTATAGCGGGCATCCAGCCCGAGGTCGAATCAAAGGTGCGCGCGGCCATCGAGGTATTGAAAAGCCTCGGCGCAGAGATCCGCGAGATCAGCCTGCCGCACACCGAATACGCGCTGCCAGTCTATTACATTTTGGCTCCTGCTGAAGCCTCAGCCAACCTGGCGCGCTTCGACGGTGTCCGCTATGGGCCGCGCGAAGACGCCAACAATCTAATGGATGTTTACTCACATACCCGCGGCCGGCGCTTTGGGCCGGAGGTGGCGCGCCGCATTATGATCGGTACCTATGCGCTTTCGGCGGGCTATTACGACGCCTACTACGGACAGGCGCAGAAGGTGCGCACGCTCATCAAACGTGACTTTGAGACGGCCTTCCGCGACGTGGACGTGATCGCTGCGCCGACTGCCCCGACCACGGCCTTCAAGATCGGCCAGCACGTGGACGATCCGCTTGCGATGTACCTGGAAGACGTATTTACTTTACCGGCCAACCTGGCAGGTGTGCCGGGTATCTCGTTCAACGCCGGTTTTGACTCAAACCATTTGCCGGTCGGCTTGCAGTTGATTGGCCCTTATTTCCGGGAGGATCTCTTGCTGCAGGTTGCGTACGCCTACCAGCAGGTGACGGACTGGCATACCAACAAACCGCAGTTGTAAACCGTAACAACGAAAAACAGAGAAATCTATTCCCAGGGTAGGCAGGTTTCGCAGATTTTTCTTTACATCTGCGTAATCAGCGGATTATTTCGAATAAGGTCTAAAGAATGTAATGTGAGGAGGCAGAATGCATACCATCTATAGGACTTTCTTGCTGGCTTTTGTTCTATTGTTGGTTGTTGCTGCCTGTGCGCTGCCCGGCCTGCCCCTGGTGGATACAAATGCTCAAAGCACGTCCGTTGCGCAGACGTTGGCCGCGATCATCCAGGCGACACAGGCAGCGGCAGTCACGCCCTTTACTCCCACTTCCGAAGTGGCAACCTCTACCGTAACATTTACACCCGTGTACCCAAGTCAGACCGCGACGGGAACCCTCACGGCCACCTCGATCTTTACGCCCACCTCATTGGTGCCAATGATCAGTGTTTCGATACCCACGAATTGCCGCAGCGGTCCCGGAAAAATATACGACCAGGTCGGCGCATTGTTGGTGGGGAAGACCGTTCAGGTGTATGCGCGCGACCCTTCGGGTATGTACTGGTATATCCGCAACCCGAATTCGACCAATGAATATTGCTGGGTGTGGGGTGAGTATGCCACTTTATCGGGACTCACTTCCATATTACCCATGTATACTCCTCCGCCTACCCCCACTGCAACGGCCACGCCGCTCCCTAGTTTTGATTCTTCTTATTCCGGGCTGGTGGTTTGTACCGGCTGGTGGCCGGAGATCAAGATAAAGAACACGGGCCAGGTTACTTTCAAGTCGGTCGGCATCAGCCTGAAGGATACGGTTACATCCACTTCCGTTTACAATTCATCCGATGGTTTTAACGATAACCCCGACTGCACCACCTCGACCGGCAGGAAAACATTGTTACCCGATAAATCCGTTACCGTCAGCGCGCCGGGATTTACCTATGACCCAACCGGTCATAAGCTGAATGCCACCATCACACTTTGCTCGGATACGGGACAGAGTGGTTCGTGCGTATCAGACGATATCAGCTTTACTCCCTAGAAGTATAGGTTGCGGCTCCAGGTTTTTTCTCCTTCCCTGAAAGGGGAAGGCGGGTCCCGAACGGTTACAATTATTTGTAACTGCTTACAACTCTTCGTAAAGCACCCGAAATAAAATCATTTTATCCATTGATCACGGAAGGGAATTAATGAACATCTTAATCACAGGCGGAGCAGGCTACATCGGTTCTGCCACCGCCGAAGCCCTGCTCGCTGCCGGACATTCTGTCACAGTATACGACTCGCTTGTCACGGGTCATCAGGCCGCGGTGCCAAAAGGCGCGCGCTTCATTGAAGCCTCTCTGGAAGACCATCGCTCGCTCTCAAAGGCATTGACCACCCAGCAGTTCGATGCGGTGATGCACTTCGCGGCTTTTATTGAAGCGGGCGAATCGATGAAAGACCCCGGGCGCTTTTATTTCAATAACTATGCCAATTCGTTGTCTCTCATGGAGACTGCCATGCTGGCGGGTGTAAAACGGTTTGTGTTTTCGTCCACCGCCGCCGTTTATTGCTCCAGTGATGAACCCCTCACCGAAGAATCGCCTCTCGGCCCTACGAACGTATACGGACATACCAAGCTTATGGTGGAGCAAACCCTGGATTGGTACCGCCAGATCCACGGCTTGCATTACGCGGCCCTGCGCTACTTCAATGCCAGCGGTGCACTGCCCGGTCGTGGTGAGGCGCACCAGCCAGAATCGCATCTCATCCCGCTGGTGCTGCGCGTTGCATTGGGCCAGCGCGAGTCGGTATCCATATTTGGCACCGATTACCCAACGCCCGATGGCACCTGCATCCGCGATTATGTTCATATCGCAGATCTGGTATCGGCGCATTTGCTGGCCTTGGACGCCCTCGGGGAGGCTGATAAATTAACCTACAACCTTGGCAGTGGCATGGGCTTCTCGGTGCGCGAGGTGATCGATACGTCAAGGAAGGTGACCGGCCATCCGATACCGGCCGTCGAGTTGGCACGCCGCGCAGGCGATTCGTCGCGGCTGGTTGCCTCGTCTGATAAGATCCGCCGTGAGCTGGGATGGCAACCTCAACATACCGATCTTCAAGACATCATTTCGAGTGCCTGGGATTGGCACAGGTCGCACCCTAAAGGATATGAAAGCAAATGACATTTATTGTGGTTCTGGTCGGTTGGATCTTCTCTCTTTGCCTGCATGAGTTCTCGCACGCGCTCGTCGCTTATTTTGGTGGCGATACCACCGTCCGTGAAAAAGGTTATCTCACCTTCAATCCGCTTAAGTACACGCATCCGGTCTATTCGTTGCTGCTGCCTTTGTTGTTTCTCGTGCTTGGCGGTATTGGCTTGCCGGGCGGGGCAGTCTATATCGAGACCTGGCGGTTGCGCAGTCGCGGCTGGATCACTGCAGTTTCGCTGGCCGGTCCGACCGCCAACCTGTTGCTTGCGATTCTGCTTGGTACGTTACTTCGTTTCGCGCCCGTTACGACGGGTGGGGTCTGGCCCGGTTTGGCCTTCCTGGCTTTATTACAGGTCTGCGCGTTGGTACTCAACTTAATCCCACTTCCGCCGTTCGACGGTTTCGGCGCGATCGAGCCTTACCTCCCGATGAACCTGCGCGCCAACCTATCGCAGACGCGCGGGTACCTGTCATTTGCCGTTTTCATTTTGCTCTGGTATGTGCCTTTCGTCAATAATGCCTTCTGGAACCTGATCTTCACCCTGGCCTACTTGGTGGGGGTGCCGTTACAGCTCGCTCAGTTGGGATTAACCGGCTTTCAGTTTTGGATCCGATAAAACTCCTTTAATAACGAGATATTTTTAGGCGGGGGAGAGCTTGTGATAATCTTTACAAATTAGATATTTTTTGTTATAATAATAGTGAATTATTTCACATGTTGATATTTGCTTTTGATCTACCTGAGAGGTAAATATGAATACTCAAAAAATTCCACATGTTGTGATCGTTGGCGCAGGTTTTGGAGGCCTGGAAGCCGCGCAAAAGCTGGCGAAAGCCCCTGTACGTATTACATTGATTGACAGGCAAAACTATCACCTCTTCCAACCTTTGCTCTACCAGGTTGCCATTGCAGGGCTGGTCCCTTCCCAGATCGCCTATCCGGTCAGGACGATCTTCCGGCATCAAAAGAATCTCACCTTCCAAATGGGAGAAGTGACGGCTGTCGATCTCGACGCTCATTTCATCAAAATAAATGGTTCGGTCATTGCCTACGATTATTTGATCCTGGCGGTTGGCGGACAGACCAACTTCTTCAATATGAAATCCGTCGAGCAGAACGGTTTCCAATTAAAGGACATCCAGAGCGCGGTAGCCACACGCAACCATTTGTTTGGGATGTTCGAGAAAGCCAGCCGCGAAGCGGATGCCGCGCAACGCCGCGCATTATTGACATTTGTGATCGTCGGTGGCGGCCCGACCGGTGTCGAAACTGCCGGTGCGCTGGCCGAGTTGATCAGGCATGTGCTGACGAAAGATTACCCCCACATGGACCTGCACGACGTACGTGTCATGCTGCTCGAAGCGGCCGACCATTTAATGGGAAGCTATCCGAACGAACTGCGCAAGGCTACCTTTGACCTGCTATCTCGTAAGAACGTGGAAATAATGCTTAATGCAAAACTGACCGATTACAATGGTACGCGAATCACGCTGGGTGACGGCAGGCAGATTGAAACGCAGACGCTCTTGTGGACAGCCGGAGTGCGCGCCGCGGATTTGGCCAGTCGGCTGGGAGTTAAGCAGGCCGCTTCTGGCCAGGTCCTCACTGAAGAGACCCTGCAGCTGCCGGGTCACGCAGAGGTTTTCGTGATCGGCGACGCCGCGAAACCCATCCAGAGAGATAACCAGCCGTTGCCCATGCTGGCAACAGTGGCACAGCAGCAGGCGAAAGCCGCGGCTGGCAACCTGCAAAAAATGTTAAAAGGGGGGAAGCCACAGGCGTTTCATTACAAAGATCCCGGTCTGCTGGCGACCATCGGACGCAACGCGGCGGTCGCACGCATCGGGGGGCTTTCATTCAGCGGTTTTGTTGCCTGGGTGATATGGGTGGTGCTGCATATCTATCGCATCATCGGCTTTCGCAACCGGCTGGTGGTGCTGATAAACTGGGCCTGGGATTATGTTTTCTATGACAGCCAGGTGCGGTTGATCACCGGGGAGTAAGGTAACCAAATCGCAATAGTACAAAAATGGTAATGATCCCAAACGCGTTGACCAGGAAATGCAGTATCATGCCGGGGAATATTGAATTGGATTTCTGGTAAAGGTGGGAAAAAATATAGCCAAGCAAAAAGGTCGGGATGAGCGCCGCCAGCTGGTGATGAGCGATTGCAAAAAGCGCGGAGCTTAACAAGGCAGCGGTTTGAAAGCCATAACGCTGGCGAAACCCTGCAAAGAGGAATCCCCGAAATAGGCTCTCCTCCACGATCGGGGCAACGATCACGCCCGCAATGATCAACCAAACCGGTGAGGAGATGCCTGCCATGATATGGCTCATTTCATCGGCCTGGGTTTTCACGCCTAACATCACGAAAATTGCGTTATTAACGAACGTGATAACGTAAGTCCCGACCACAAGACCACAGCCGAGACCCATAACACCGGCTTTGAACCTCCGGTAACCAAGCAGTTTAAAATCGGCGTGTCTCACTGCCAGGATGATCACGACCGGGAGTATATAGATAAGCTCAAGGACCACTACGATATAAGACCCGTAAATGATCGATGGCCTTAATTTCAAAACCACGCCCACTAATACGACCTGGATCACCGCAAATATACCGAGACCGATCCAGGTATCCCTAAGAGACCAGGGCAGCGATGGGCCTTTATCGTTTTGTACAGGCAATGCGTTATTTAGATAAGGATCATTCATAATACTGAAAAATGTGGATGACAACCAGAACGCGCCATATAAATCAAGAGGATCGCCGTATTCTCCGCTAAGTTTACCCTAACTATATCCATGCAGGTTCTTATCAATGAACTCAAAATACAGTTTAAATCATAATTTATAATTTGTCATTTATCATTATGGAATAAAGGAAACCCTACAATGACCGAGACTCAGAATCCGATGAGTACGAAATACCATTCAACCCGAATTGCCATCGTTGGAGTCGGGAATGTGGGCGCCACGTGCGCCTACGCCTTGCTGCTGCGCGGGCTGGCGACAGAGATCGTGCTGATAGACGTAAACAAGGGCAAAGCGGAAGGCGAAGTGATGGATCTGAATCACGCCGTTCCTTTTACACATCCGACCCGTATCTGGGCAGGGGATTACGCTGATTGCGCCGGGGCGGCTGTTACTATCATTACGGCGGGTGCCGGCACCTTAAAACCGGGTCAGACGCGGCTGGACCTTGCTCAGACGAATGCGGAGATTTACCGTAAGCTCGTGCCTGAGGTGGCCCGTCACAACCCGGAAGGTATTTTGCTCATCGCCAGTAACCCGGTGGATGCAATGACGTTTGCCGCCTGGAAGCTCTCAGGGCTGCCTTCGCAACGCGTGATCGGCTCGGGCACGATCCTGGATACAGCCCGCTTCCGCTATCTCCTAAGTCAACATTATGGGGTCGACTCACGCAGCGTCCACGCTTTCATCATCGGTGAGCATGGCGATAGCGAGGTGCCGGTCTGGTCACTTGCGAACATTGCGGGCATGCGCCTGCAGGATTTCTGCGATGCGCGCGGGTTGGTATACGATCAGGCAGCCATGGACGATATCTTCCGCCGGACCCGCGAAGCGGCCTATGCCATTATGGAACTCAAAGGTTCCACGTATTACGCCATCGGGGCCGGACTGGCAGAGATCGTCGAGGCCATCTTGCGCGACCAGAGCACCGTTCTGTCGGTATCCAGCCTGGTCAAGGACTATTGCAGTATCAGCAATGTTTACTTGAGCCTGCCTGCCGCTCTCGGGCAGGGCGGCGTTGAGTGGACGCTGCCGATGAACCTGCAACTCAAGGAAGCCGACGCCCTTTGCGAATCAGCGCACGTATTGAGAAGAATAATCGAGCAGCTCAAATTGGAGTAACGATGAAGTCAGGAACGAGGTTCCGAGCAGGGTAACGACTGGCTCAAAATTTTGAATAACCTGTCAACTGACTTATTTGTTTAGAGGTTGTCCATTACTGGACATGGTTGACATCTCGCGATAGATCATCCACCGACCCTTGCGGTCATCCACATTTTTCATGGCACGGTCATAGGTCAGGTCGAAGACCTGGCCGGTATCCACCCTTACACGGAAAGTAAAGCGGCCCACATTTAATGAACCGCGGCCTGAGGCAGCCTCGGCGTGAGCGGGCTGCATGTTGCGCGCGGCCCGTCCGCGGCGGGAGAAGTCGGTCCATTCGGAAAGTTTTTCGACAATGATGTATGTATGCTTTTCCCACACAAAGCTATCGGGGCAGGGCGGCGATTTTTCGTAGGTGGGCG
>CAZPCR010000106.1:0-8747 GCA_964585035.1 uncultured Anaerolineaceae bacterium | reverse complement strand
AGCAAGTCTCAAGCACGTTTCATCAGATCCAGAAAGGAGATAACCATGCCAGATGTACCTGTCACTATTGTGCTCCCCTCAGGAGGCACCCGCAATGCGGAGGTCCCCGACGATGTACCGGTAAAGGAATTACTTCCCGAGCTGACCACGTCGTTGGAGCTCCCGGTTACGGGCCCGGATGGACGCGCCATGTCCTATCGTATGGACAGCAAGGCGCTCGGCCGCGAATTGAAAGAGGAAGAAACACTTTCTCAGGCCGGCATCCCGCAGAACGACCGGCTGATGATGACTGCCGATGTAACGGCGGGCTAATCCAAGCCGAACTCCATGCCTTCATCCGTCCTGGAACCTGGCAGGGCGGGTGAGGGTTGGAAGACCTTATGTCTACAAGACCTCTCATTAATGTTTTACCGACTGATATGACCCAGCCTATTACCACCCCGCTTCCCGTGAAAAAAGCCAGCCGCTGGAACTCTACCTATGATGGAACCGGTTTAAACCCGGTTGTATCGGTGTTTGTGACGCAGACAGCCTACAGCCGCATCTGCGTCCATTCCATCAGCGACATGAAGAATGAGGTGGGAGGTTTCCTGATTGGCCGGTGGTGTTTGGATGAGAATAGCGGGCAATTCATTGTCATCGAACATGCCTTACCTGCACGGTATACGCGCCAGGGCAGCGTCTACCTGACATTTACTCAGGACAGCCTGGTCGATATCCACGACCAGATCGATACGAATTACAAGGGCGAAATGATCGTGGGATGGTATCACACCCATCCCAGCATGGGAGTTTTTCTTTCCCACTATGATACATGGCTGCACAGCAACTTTTTCCCGGAACCCTGGCAGGTGGCGTTAGTCGTTGAGCCTGTTAAAGCAACCGGCGGTTTTTTTGTCCGCCAGAAGAATTCCTTATTGGACCCAACCCGTTATTTCGGTTTTTATGAACTGGACGGCAATTACGGTCGCAGCATGGTTTATTGGAACAACTTGCACGAGTTCGAAGAAGAGAAAGGAGATGCTTCAAAATGAGCAGGTATATGCGTACGTACTTTTACGGGATCCTAGGCGCGATTGGAGGCCTGATCGGCTGGCAGGTAAGTAACATGCTTGGCCTGTCCTTCTCGTCCAACTTATATATTAGCGAGGCTGTTGTGGGTGCCCTCGTGGGCCTGTGCATCGGGTTATTCATCGGGATCACCGAGGGTGTTATGACGCGCAACCTGGTGCAGGCCGCAAAAGCAGGACTGTTCAGTGGCCTGCTTGGACTGGTGGCAGGTGCCATCGGTCTGCCATTGAGCGAGTTTTTCTTCCAAACCCTGGGTGGAGGTTTCATCGGCCGCGCTCTCGGCTGGGGGCTGTTTGGTATATTGATCGGCCTGGCAGTGGGCGTGTTCGGTCAGAGCCAGATCTGGAAAGGGATGTTGGGCGGATTCATTGGCGGCGCCATCGGCGGTATCCTGCTTGAAAGCGTTCAGAACTGGCTAAAGAATCCGCTTACCGGTAAGGCTGCCGGCCTTGTACTGCTGGGTGCTTCCGTTGGTGCGTTCATCTCCCTGATCGTTGTACTACTGGGGAAAGCCTGGTTGGAAGTGACCTCCGGCAAGCTCAAGGGCACCGAATTCATGCTCGATAAATTCATGCATGCCGGCGGGCCGGCGATTGCCATCGGCAGTTCGCCTTTGAAATCCGAGATCGTACTGCCCGATCCCGATATCGCTCCCCAACACGCCATGCTGACCGGTGATGGAAAACAGTTTACCGTCAAGGATATGAGCCTTTCGGGTACTTTCATCAATAATAAAAAGGTGGAGCAGACACGCCTTACGAATGGCCAGAAGATCCGGATGGGCAATACCGAGATGGTCTATCACGAGAAGAGGTAGTCATGCGAAAAATAACTCGCATTATTTCAACGATCGCCCTGTTGTTAATCCTGATGCTGTGGTCCATCCCGAACACGTACGCGCAGGATGCAACCGGTACGCAGATTAAGATCACGCAGGTGGATAATTCCAAATTTCCACAAGTGACTGTTTATGTCTCAGTGACCAACGCAGCCGGCGAGCCGGTGGGTGTCGATCCGTCCACCATACAACTCTCGGAAAATGGCCAGGTCATGCAGCCCAATAATTTACCCGGCGGCAAGCAGGGAGGTGTTGGCCCTCTCACAACCATGCTGCTCATCGATATTTCAGGTAGCATGAATGTAAATGGCAAGATAAACAGCGCCAAAGCTGCGGCAAAAGCCTACGTCGATCAGATGCGGCCCGGGGACCAGGCTGGAGTGATAGCTTTTGATACTCATGTAAATTATGTCCAGAAGCTTACGCAGGACCATGCTGCGCTAACGAGCGCGATCGATAATCTAAAGACCGGCAGCGATACCGCCATGTATGACGCGTTGACCTCCGGCGAAGATGCGCTCAAGGATGTCTCGGGCCGCAAGGCGATCATCGTCCTTACCGATGGCCTGGATAACCGCAGCACGCATAAAGCCAATGATGTAATTACCGGGATCGGCAAAAGCGGTCTTTCTATTTCTACGATCGGCCTTGGCGATCCTTCCACGAAATCACTTCAAGGACTGGACCAGGCGAGCTTAACTTCTTTGGCCCAGCAAGCAGGTGGTTCTTACAGTCCAGCCAGCGATCCTTCGACTCTCACTGCTTTATTCCAGCAGTATGGGCGAAACCTCCAGAGTGAATATGCACTTACATACACATCACCATCTGCGCTGCGCGACGGGGAGAATCGCAACCTCACCGTATCTCTGACGGGAGCTCCTGTCTCAGTAACGGGGAAATACAACCCCGGCGGTGTTTTGCCGGAGGTCCCTGCCCAATCCTGGTTGTTATTTGGCGGAATTCTTGTTGGTTTGCTTATCTTGTTGTTCATCCCCATGCTCGTCGGCCTTGGCTCACGAGCTGTCGGTGGCGGTGGACGTAAAAAAGGCCGTATAAAACTTACCGGTGGTCAACCTACGAGTCAGACAACCTCTGCATCGAGAGGCCATGTAAAAATGAAGTAATAAAAAAACAGGCTCCCATTTGGGAGCCTGTTTTTTTATTAGAGTAAATCCTGTGACCCGTCCACTATTGGATAATTACAATTAGGAAAAGCAGCGGTTATTGGCTAGAAATATTAGTTGTAGGTTCTTGGTAAATACCAAATACATTACCCGCTGGGTCACGGAACCAGGCAGTTGAGCCATATTCACCGCTATCAAGCGGTCGTACAATTTCGCCACCATGGGCAGTAATTGCATCGATAGCCTTACTGGCATTATCTACCATGATGGAAACAATAAGACCCGGCTCTTTGGCGAGGGGTCGGTCAAGTACCCACATACCACTTACTTGCCCAACTCCATCGTCAAAAGCAACATGGCCGCTATTATCTTTCCTGATATGCCAGCCAAATACTTCTTCGTAAAACTTTGAGGATTTGGCAATGTCAACAGCCGGAATTTCCACATAACATATCTTGCCATTTTCAGATGATAAAGACTGATTATTATCCATTGGATAAATTAATACAGTTTTTAATGCTTATCATTAGATTTCAGCGGAAATATCCATAGCAACAAGGGTGAACAGTGCGCCCAGCAAGAATTGTTTTATGCCACCATTTCGGGTCTGCCAGTGGTCACCTTGCGGATGACCATCACAACCTTTCCCTTTATATCGAGGGGTTCATCCTTTTTGATCATGATGGGTTTGAGTAGCGGGTTAGCCGGTTGGAGGCGGAAGCCGTCCCGCTCTTTGAAGAAATATTTTAATGTGGTCTCGTTTTTATCTGGAAGCCAGACGGCCACCATATCGCCGTTCTTCGCATCCTGCGCGGGTTTCAATACGACGATATCACCGTCGTTCACCATGGCATCGATCATGGAATTTCCCTGGACTTCCAGGGCGAACAACTCCTTGCCTTTTTCGCGTGAAGGCATGAGGGATGCCGCGATTTCCACCGACTCCTCCGCATCAAAATAATTGAAGTCAGAGGCAGGTACCGGGATTGGCTCACCGGCTACGATCCGGCCAAGCACGGGTACGCGGAACATCTCACCGATGGGAGACTGTCCTGTTACGCGCAGGCCGCGTGAGATCTTGCGGTCTCGCTCGATATTCCCATTTTTCTCCAGTTGGTCGAGATAATAATTCACGACCGAAGTAGATGAGATCCCGCAGCTCTCTCCAATTTCACGGATTGACGGGGGGTGCTTATGCTTGCGTTGATAGTCCTGGATGAAATCCAGAATTTTCTGGTGTTTTTCACCGAGACCCTTACTTTTTCTAACCATCATCATTCATGCCTCCTGAGCTAATAATCGCTCATTTGTGCTACGAATAATACCTGAACATGCGTTCGATGTCAAGACCTTAACAAGATCATTTTGGATATTCATGACACATATTGAGCCAATAATGAACTCAACGGTCTGGCAAATAGCGCAAAAATTAATACAAATTTGCTCATAACAGAACAAAATCCTCGCCTTATTCATAACGTCCCACTGGTTTGCTCGGAGAGGAAATTGCAAATACGAAACATGCCTATGATGAGTAACAAAAGATATGCCTTTTGAAAACGGAATTATTGATAATTTCAATAAAATATTTTTAAAATCAATTAAAAATAATAATAATCAATAAAAATACTTGACAAAATAAAGATAATCAATATAATATTAAATTAATGAATGAGCTAATCAAGTTATCAATATCAGCCTGCCATTTTAATCTTATGGAGGTTACTAAATGAAGGCTTCGTTGAATAAATGCCCAGTATGTGGTGAAAACCTGATCGTGGCCCGCTACCATTGTGAGAGCTGTGATATTACGATCGAGGGGCGTTTTGAGAATAACGCTTTCCCTGGTCTCACCGGCCAACAGATTGAATTTGTCAAGACTTTTGTCCGCTGTGAGGGCAAGATCAACCGGATGGAAGATGAGCTTGATTTGTCCTATCCATCCATTCGTAACCTTCTAAAGGAGGTGATCCGAGCCATGGGTTATGAGCCAGATAAGGATGTGTCTCCTGAAATCAGTGAGGAGAAGCGGCGCTCGGTTCTTGATGATCTCGATTCGGGCAAGATTTCCGCAGATGATGCTACGCGCCTGTTGCGCGGAGAGGAGAAATAGAACATGACAACACAAACTTTATCCCTGGGTTCCAATCCGGTACTCGAAATCGAACACGTGTCTGGAAATTTGTTAATGCAAGGTTGGGAGAAACTTGAACTCCAGGCACAGGGAGATAACATCCATATCGAGCCTTCGGATGGCTCTCTCGCCATTTCCTGTGACGGTGATCTGAAACTATCCATGCCGCCTATAACGAAGCTGACCGTTACCTTCGTCGGCGGTGATCTAAAAGCAGAAAATCTGGATGGGCCAATGGACGTGGCCTTCGTTGGTGGAGATGCCATCCTGCGGAATTTGAAAGGGGAGATTTCTTTAAATGGGTTGGTGGGCGGGGGTACCAAATTGGAGAATGTCAACCGGATCTCGATGCATGCCAATAAGAATGGGGCGGGCCCCGATATATCGGATCGCGTCAGGTATAAAGTTGAACAAGCCACCCGCCGCGCCGAACAAAAGATCCGCCGCGCGGAAGATAAAATAAAAAGTGCGGAACATAAGCTGCATCACCATGCATATGTAAGGGCTAATACCGACGCGGGGCGTTGGAAATGGAATGTTACGCCAGGCTCCTTTCCAGCTACTGCCGTAAACGAGCCGGTTTCAGATGAAGAGCGTATGACGATACTGAAAATGCTGCAGGAAAAGAAAATCTCTTCCGAGCAGGCGGATAAATTGTTATCGGCTTTGGAAGGAGGCGAATAATGTCTTCATCCCTGGAGCAGAAGCAAATCCTCAAGATGGTGGAGGACGGCAAGATAAACGCACAGGAAGCGCTGAAGCTCATCCAGGCGCTAAAAAGTCTTTCCGTCGAAGGTGAAATCATCTCCACTGCGGCGTCACCTTTTGGATCAGGGTCAGGCCCGGTAGGACTTGATCCGCATGATTTCGAAGAGATCGCAGGCAATGCGCGGCGCCTGTGGGAAATCTTTATGTGGATCGGCGTTTCCGTAATAGTCCTATCCGCATACTGGTTATATACGCTTGTTGTTGCTTCCAACTACGGATTTTGGTTCTATTGTGCGCTTGTGCCGTTTTTGCTCAGTGTGTTATTGCTGGCTTTTTTTACGAGCGGTCGGACTTCACGCTGGCTATATGTGAATGTGGAACAGCCATATAACGAGTGGCCGGGTAACATCACTCTCGGTCTCCCCCTGCCGCTCGGACTGGCGTGCTGGTTTCTGCGAAATTTTGGAGACAGCATCGAAGGCCTGAACCAGGCTGCCGCAGATGATATCCTGGAATTTCTATCTAACGGGTTTTCTTCCAAAGAACCAGTGATCGTAGATGTAAATGAAGACTATGGCGGCGAACGCGTGCAGGTTTATATCGGTTAGGAGATAGCAATGGCAAACGCAGAAGAACGAATGAAGATTTTGAAGATGATCGAAGAAGGCAAGATTAGCGCCGAAGAGGGGGCTAAGCTATTGGCGGCTTTAAGTGAAGGCAGTCGCGGACCCGGTGGGACGAGCGCCTCGCGCGTGGCTGGTGCGGGACACTGGCTGCGCATCCGTGTGACCGATATCGTTTCGGGTCGTTCGAAAGCCTCGGTGCAGATACCTTTGGGGCTGATCGATGCGGGTATGAAGATCGGCGCCCATTTTGCGCCTGAGGTGGAAGGCGTGGATATGTCGGCTATGATGGACGCCATACGCTCCGGTGTAACCGGCAAGATCATCGATGTCACCGACGACGAAGACGGTGAGCACGTCGAGATTTACGTGGATTAGAGCGCTAGGCAAAATAGTACAACGAACGAGCGGCTTTAATCAGAATAATCTGCGCTATAGGTACCCGAAGCGGATTAAGAAAAGGGACTCAATGATTATTGAAATGATTTCGAAAGCTATTTTCCTGGATATTTTGGCTATCTGCCTGTTCTGTCTTTACCTCTCGAATGGGAGGCAAGGCAGGCAGATTCAAACCCGGAAATTGCGCTCCAACAAAATGGATTTGTTCCTGGATGTGCTCGTTTATTTAGCTTTGTTTGTCCCTTTGGTTTATATCTTTACTCCTTGGTTGGAATTTGCCAACTACCGTCTGCCTTTATGGTTCAGTATGGCCGGAGTACTTCTTTTCCTCATCGCTTTGTTGTTGATTGGAAAAGCACATTCCATTTTAGGGCGTAATATTTCAATTCGAATGGAAATCCGTGAAAAACAAAAGCTTGTAGGTGATGGCCTATATCACTATATCCGCCATCCGATTTATGCAGGATTCTGGTTGTGCTGCATCGCCCAACCCCTATTGTTGCACAACTGGATTGCAGGTTTTGTCCTGCTCGCGACGTTTGTCCCTTTCTATTGCGTGCAGGTTCTACCTGAGGAAAAAATGCTGCTTGGGCATTTTGGAGAAACTTATCGAAAATATAAAGATCGAACCGGGAGAATTTTTCCAAAGAGAACGCTCCGGCTGCTACGAGAAAATGTTATTAAAAGACAGAACGCAATGAACTTGGCAAAGGTAAATAATGGAAATCAGAAATAAAGTTGTCCTCATCACCGGGGCATCGAGTGGGATCGGTGCAGGTGTAGCACGCCGGCTGGCAAAAGAAGGTGCCATTGTAGTACTGGCGGCACGACGTAAAGATTTATTGGATGGTCTTGCGGCAGAGATCAATTCGCACGGCGGGCAGGCACTGTCCATCCAAGTGGATGTCACCGACCATGCGGCGATATGGGACATGGTCAGTGAGACTACGGCCAAGTACGGCCGGCTCGATGTGTTAGTTAACAACGCGGGACTCGGTTTCTCGGCCGATGTACAGGATATTGACCCGGCCAGGCTCCGTATGCAGGTGGCGGTTAACCTTGTGGCGTTGATCGAGTGCTCGCAGGCCGCACTTGGTCCCATGCTGTCCCAGAGGTCAGGTCACATTATTAATGTCGCTTCACTGGCGGGGCTGGTGGGTGCTCCTGGCAGCAGCGTTTACTCTGCTACCAAGTTCGCCGTGATCGGCTTCAGCGATGCCTTAAGGCGTGAAGTCCACAAGCAGGGTATTTTGGTGACAACTTTTTGTCCGGGTTTTGTCGCGACCGACTTTAGTCCCAGGCTCAAGAAGATAGCAAGTAAGGCGCCGGATGCTGCTCATTTACCGGGAGTTATGTCGGTGGATTATGTGGCGGGAGTGGTTACCGGTATCATTCGCCACCCACGCAATATGGTTTATGTGCCCTTTGCATTTTCCACCTTGGTCCGGTTTGCGAAAAGCTTTCCAGGAATAGTGGATTGGGCCAGCGATCGATTTACTATTCGGTGATTGATATTTGAATCCTAATATCATATATCATCCTACAGGTTGTACTCCGAGGCCAGCTTGGAAAAAAATACTGTAGGACGTTTTGCGTAAGGTGGTTTTAGCAGTAAAATCGATTTTCCATTGATTGATTGTCTATGAGGTGTTAATGCAGTCACCAAAAAAATATCGCCTGACTGGGATGGTAGGTTTTAGCATCGTATGGATTGGCCAGATCGTCTCGGTGCTTGCCAGCGGCATGACGACCTTTGCCCTGACGATCTATATGTACCAACAAACCCATTCCGCCACTGCAATGGGGTTTGTACAGGTGGCCTATATCACACCCTTCCTCTTAATGTCTCC
>CAZPCR010000105.1:0-8772 GCA_964585035.1 uncultured Anaerolineaceae bacterium | reverse complement strand
ACCACGGCAATATCAGAACCCCCATTGATAATGAAACAGGGCGCCAGCCCGAAAGCGGCGATGACCCCTGCCGCGATGGCAGGCCCGATGATGCGGGCCAGGTTGACCAGGGTCGAATATAACGTTACGGCGTTTCGGATGTGGTCCGGGCCAACCAATTCAACATATAAGGTCTGCCGGGCGGGGTTGTCGAAGACGGTGACGATGCCCAGGCAAAAGGCCAGGATGTAAACCATCCAGACCTTTACCAGGCCGGTTGCCACCAACACGCCCAGGATCAATGCCAGGATGCCGGATATCGATTGTGTGAAGTACAGGATCTTTCGTTTGGAAATGCGGTCGGCGATTACCCCGCCGTACGGACCCAGGAATAGGATGGGGAGGTACTGCAAAGCAGTGGTGATACCCAGGGCAGTGCCGGAGTTGGTAAGCGTGAGCACCAGCCAGGCCTGGGCCACCGACTGCATGAATGTGCCGGAGGTGGAGATGATCTGCCCGATGTAATAGTATCGGTAATTGCGGATATACAGCGACGAGAAAGTCTCGCGGCTGTATTGTCGCAGGTATCTGGATATCTGTTCCATGATCTCACAGGTTTATGCCTGGTTCTCGAATCATTATACTATTCCAAATAACCCGCCCATAAAAAATCCTAGAGTTGACACAAGCTTGCGTTGCTGAAATCCGAAATATATATGTATGATAAATTTAATCTACATTCGTCGAATATTAATTAGAATATTTGACATACTCTGGATTATTCAGCGAAATCCAAAAGAAAGGAGAATATTTCATCATGTTATTCGCTCCGAAAGAAAGTGGCCAGGGTTTAGTCGAATATGCGCTTATTCTTGTTCTAGTCGCCATTGTTGTTATCGCAGCCCTGATGATCCTCGGCCCGCTCATTGGTAACACATTCAGTACAATCAATAAAAGCCTCAATAGAGTATAGTTTCCCTTCGTTCGTCGCGAGCTGTGGGCCTCCATCGGATTGATGGAGGCCCACTCGTTTTTTTTCGACCCGATTTTAATAGGTCAACCTGATCCAACCCTAATGCTTCTTCCATAAATCTAAAAATTCGTTTCCATAATTTAAAGGGTAAAAAAACAAATAAATTGGTTTAGAAAATTATGCAGTACCCTGGTAAACGCATACCGCTTTTAAGCGGTATGCATTTTTAAACCTTCATTGATGCCTTGGCCATCCCACAGGCAGGCAGGTCGGAGCTTAACTTTCAAGGATAACCATCCATGTCATGGGACTTTTCTGATTAGTACTTATGGGTGCAGACTATTCGTACAATTCTGGTATTATATGACCGGTTATTTGTCAATTGAAGGAGAGCAACCATGATATTCAGAAATAATCGCTTGAGCGTTATGCTATTTACAGTCCTGTTGGTGCTTGCCATGAGTGCACTCAGGGTTGTTCCTGTTTTTGCAGACGATGTAACCCCGCCTCCGGCGCAGCCAGGGGCAGCTTCGCAATCCGGATCGCAGACTTCTTCCAGTAATGCACCGGCAGCTTCAGGCTCACTGTCATCTTCGAACAATTCTTCGACGGTCTCAGACTCACAAAGTTCGTCCAATAATGGTCCGGCTGCCTCAGACGCGCAAACTTCTTCCACCGATGCGTCGACGGCATCCGGCTCACAAGCATCCTCAACTGGCGCGCCGGTTGTCTCACAACCCCAAACTTCGTCTACTTCTGCACCTGCTGCGGTGGGTTCACAAACTTCGTCAACCGACGCTCCGGTGACCAATGCGACGAATGCGCCAGCTGCCAGCACAAGCACTTCTGTCAATGCGAGCTCAACACCCGACCCGATTAACAACACGACCTCTTCCGTCGTGGAGAGCGCCACCCCTGCGCCCGGTAGCACAGTTGATAATATCGCAGTGACCGCGACCACTACGGTCGCTGAGAGCGCAACCCCTGTAGTAAATGCTTCTGCAACTCAACCTTCTCCGACTGATTCTGCTGCGACACTCTCTCAGGTACCTGCCAACACAAATGTTGTGGTGCTAGATGCGGCCGGAGTTTCTGTGCCTTTGGCTTCGTCGCAGGCCGCACAGATCATAGCCACCGGTGACCCGATGTGGTGTCCAACCGGAATCAATCCCGGTAGTGCAGGCTGCACAGCATCCACCCTTAAATTCAATGGAGTCGGTGGTTTACTGTCCCTGATCTCCGGTAAGACCGTGCCTGGCACGATCTGGATAGAAACTACATATAGCAGCGTCGGCGAAGGCGGACCCGTCACGCTGAATAACTCGCTTGGCACAACCTCGAATTTTGCATTGACCGTCAAAGGCGGCTGGAATGGCAGTCTGGGCGGTGCGGCCGCGATTACAGGCACATCCACCTTCAACGTCCCATTGACCATTAACTGGAACGCCGACGTTACACTCAATGACATTGAAGTCTCAGGCATTGCCTCAGCTGGCACGGCTGCCCTGACTATAACCACCCCCAAGAATATCACTCTGAATCGTGTCCACGTACATACCAACAGCGGCGCAGGCAACCGCGGCGCCAGCCTGGATGACACTGTCAGCAGTGGCACCGGCGATGTGAATATCACATCCAGTGAGTTCGCTGCCAATAACAGCGACAACCTGTCCGTGAAATCCAATGGCACCATCACGCTCACCAATGTCCTGGCGTTTGGAAGCGTCAACGGCTCAGGAGCGATCCTGGATAACTCCACGGGCACACTCAAGTCCGTGACTCTCAATGGCAATAATTCCATTGTTACCCAGCCCTGGCTCAACGGTGGTGTGGGTGTTCCCGTCAACTCCTTCGATAGCAATTTCAATAATGGGTTGCAGGTCTTATCCAAGGGCCCCATCACCATCTCCAACCTGATCGCCAATAACAACGCAAATAACTATGGCGCTCAACTTAATAACACCTTCTCTGGAACTGGCTCCCCTCAGGCGGTTACTCTTACCGGCATCAACCAGTTCAACACCAACCACCTCGACGGGTTGAACGTTGCCAGCTATGGCGCGGTATCGCTCGCCGGCCTCACCGCCAACAACAGCGCCTCAGGAAATGGCGTTTATGTGGATAACCGCGGCAACCTTATCACGCCGCCCGATGTGAACGTCACCGGCATCAACCAGTTCAACAACAACTGGTTTGACGGTTTGGATATCTTTACCAACGGCGCCATCTCCCTCAGCAACGTCACAGCCACAGGGGACGGGCAGAGCGCGATTGTGGGTTTTGGCGTTTATCTGGATAACTGCAACTTCGCCGGCACCTGCGCCAACCTGACCACCAAACCCGTTACCCTGACCGGCACCAATAATCTATCCTTCAACTTCACTACCGGTTTGCTTGTGAGGTCAAAGGGTGTCATCACCATCAGCAACCTGACCGCCAATGCCAACACACACGGCTTCGGCGCCAAACTCGACAATCACTTCCTCGGTACCGCCTTACCGCAGGCGGTCACCCTTACCGGCGTCAACCAGTTCAACACCAATTATTTCGACGGCTTGAACGTGGTAAGCAATGGCGCCGTCTCGCTTGCCAGCCTTACCGCTAACAACAACGGCACTGTGGCTGCAGGCGGCTCATACGGCTACGGCGTCAATGTGGATAACCTCGGCAACCTTATCGCACCGCCCGATGTGACCGTGTCCGGCACCAATCAGTTCAATAACAACTGGCTGAGCGGTCTTGAAATTCTCACCAATGGCGCCATATCCCTCAACAACGTCACCGCGACGACGAACGGCCAGAGCAGCTCATTCGGTTATGGCGTCTACCTTGATAACTGTAACTTCGTTGCAGCCTGTGCCAACCTCACCACCAAACCCGTTACCCTGACCGGCACCAATAACCTTTCCACCAATTACACTACCGGTTTGTTCGTGAATTCCAAGGGCATCATTACCATCAGCAACCTGACTGCCAACAGTAATACGAATGGTTACGGCGCCTGGCTCGACAACCACTTCCTCGGTACTGCCTTACCGCAGGCGGTTACCCTCACCGGCGTCAATCAATTCAATGGCAACCCCGTAACCGGTTTGAGAATTGTTAGCAATGGTGCGGTATCGCTCGCCAGCATAACTGCCAATAACAGCACTTCCGGATACGGTGTCTCTGTGAATAACCGCGGCAGCCTCCTCGCACCTGCTGATGTGAACGTGACAGGCACCAACCAGTTCAACACCAACTTTTACGACGGCTTGAATATATTAAGTTATGGTGCCATTTCCCTTAACAACGTGACCGCCACAAACAACGGGCAGGGCCACTTCGTCAATTTCGACTATGGCGTCAACCTGGATAACTGCACCCCGTCCGGTTCCGTCTGCACCAATACCAATGCCAAGGCCGTCACACTCACCGGAATAAATTACCTGTTAAATAATTACGACACCGGTTTGTTCGTCAAGTCCAAGGGCGCCATCACTGTCGACGACCTGTCTGCCACTGGCAACACAAATGGCTACGGCGCCTGGCTGGAGAATGACTATACCGGCTCGGTCGGGCTCATCACCATCAACGGCGGCCTGTTCTATCCCAACGGCCTCGGCCCCCTGCACATATTGAGCAATATAGCGGATGTATACATTAGCGCCCCCATGTGGTGCCCCGTGGGAGTTACACCCGGTGCAGCAACTTGTTCACACACGATATACCCCAGCCTGGCAGCTCTTGCTTTGGGCGCCGGTGTGGGCTTTACTCCGAACGTGCCCGGTGTGATCTGGATCCAGAATTCAACCTTCGCTTCGACCGGCGCTATCCTTTTCGATGGGAACGCAGGCTGGGCTCTATATTCTGCCAATGCTCTCACCTTCCAGGGCGGCTGGAGCGGCCTGGGCACCACCATCATCTCCTCCACTCCTTCTGTGATACAGGATCCATTAAGCATCGTCAATTGGCATGCCAACGTCACGCTCAACGACATTGAGATCAAAAACATTAGCACAACCGGTCCGGCTGCGCTGACCATCACCACCACTAAAAACATCACTCTGACGCGTGTGCACGTTCATGATAACACCGGCATCAACAGAATCGGCGCCAGCCTGGATGGAACCTTCAACAGTGGTACAGGCAATGTAATCGTGACTTCCAGTGAGTTCGATAATAATTATGGTAATAACCTGAATATCGTCTCCAACGGGTCCATCACACTCACGAACATCCTGGCGTTGGGGAGTACTCATGGCTCGGGAGCCGTCCTGGATAATCATCTGTCTGCCACACCCATGAGCGTGACCGTTACCGGCGATAATTCATATCTCACCCTGGCATGGATCAACAGCGGGGCGGGTGATTTCGTCAATTCCTTCAGCAACAACTTCAATGACGGATTGCAGGTGTCGTCTATTGGCACGATCACACTGATGAACATCACCGCCAACCATAACGGCGCTTCGGGTGGCACCCACAGCTTTGGCGCCGAAGTGACCAATGATTTTTCTCCTGCTACGGCAGGTGTGACCCTGACCGGTCTGAATATCTTCAACGAAAACTTTAAGGACGGTCTGTTCATCAAAAGCCTGGGGCCGGTGATAGCCAGCAACCTGACCGCCGATTCGAACGGGAGCTCGGGCAGCGGCGTCGAGATAGATAACCACGATGCCATCACCGCCCAGCCCGTGACGCTCACCGGATCCGGCGAATTCAAGTCCAACTATCAATCGGGGTTGAGCATCCTTTCCAACGGGCTCATCACGCTGAACAACCTCATAGCCGACAAGAATTTAGGCTCCGCCACCCCTTGCCCGGGAAATCCATCCAATCCCGCTCTCTCCTCCTGCTCGGGCGTGTACTTATATAACAGTTACCCCACCTATAGTTCGGGTGTGACGATCACCGGCAGCAATGAATTCAACTTCAACAACAACTACGGCCTGCTCATCCATTCCAACGGAATTGTCAGCCTTGCCAACCTCACAGCTAACGGTGATGGCGTAGGTAGCGGAACGGGTTACGCGGTGTATGTGGACAACTCAACCGCCCCGGCGCCGAAAGCCGTCACCATCAGCGGCGCCAACAGCATGGATGCAAACCGTAAAGGCTTGTATGTATCGTCCATAGGTGCCATTACCGCCAATAACGTGTCGGTCACACAAAGCACCGGTTCCGATGGCGCTTTATTGAAGAATGACAATCCGGGTGGGGTTGGTGATGTGACCCTGACCGGCATTAATACCTTCAACGGAAACGACAATGGCAACGGTCTGATCATCACCAGCTTTGGCGCGATCAGCCTAAGCAGTGTAACCGCTCAAAACAATGGGTATTCCTCCATTTTTGGTGCAGGAATAAATTTGGATAATCACGCCAGCACTTTGGCGATGCCTCCGGGCGTCACACTGAGCGGCACATACCTTAGCTATAATAATGGGGAAGACGGGGTCGTTATCCAAACCAAAGGGTTGGTGACGGTCAGCAATCTGACAGCCAACTCAAATGGGTATGCGGCTATCGTCGGTCACGAAAGCGGTCTGAACGTTGTTAATACGTTTGGAACGGCAGGTGTAACTCTGACCGGCACGAATACTTTTAATTCAAACTACCTCAACGGGATTTGGGTCACTTCCAAAGGGCCGATCACAATTAGCAATGTCACCGCCGACTACAATGATCACGTAAACGGAGCCGACCTGGTTAACACTGCCGGCATCGTCAGCAGTCCGCAGAACGTCACGATCACCGGCACAAATGATTTCAACAGCAACAATTCAGATGGCCTGGTCATCCAAACCTATGGTGTCATCAGCATCAATAATGTGACATCCGATGATTCAATTACCGGCAGCGGAGCTATCCTGGATAACCACACCGGAACCTTGGTGGAAGGTGTGACATTGACCGGCACCAACACATTCGATTACAACCACGTGGATGGACTCGACGTCACTTCGCTGGGACAGATCACGGCCAGCAATCTCAATACATATAACACCTATACAGGGAACAGCGCTTCCCTGAATAACTCTTTAGGCACTGCCGGAGTGACGCTGAGCGGGACCAACACATTCGATTTCACTCTTGTCGCCACCGGCTTATTGATCCAGACCCGCGGGGCGATATCGATCAGCAATGTCACGGCTGACAATAACAGCAATACTTCCGGGTATTATGGTCTTGACCTGGAAAACTGGTCTGCCCTTTCTCCGCAACCGGTGACTCTGACAGGGACGAATGAATTGGATGACAACTATAACAGCGGGCTTTTCATCCGGTCCATCGGCCTGGTTACCATCAGTAATTTAACGGCAAGCCACGATGGGTCCGGCAGCGGCTCGGACGGCTATGGCCTTGAAGTCTCCAACTTGTCTAACACAACAGGTGTCAATCTGACCGGCTCCAATTATTTCTATCATAACTATACTGGCGGTTTGTCCGTGTATTCCAAGGGCCCGATAACGCTCAACAGCATTTCCGCTACTTATTCCACAATGACGGGTTCCATTGGCGCAAGCTTGAACAACCTCGCCAGCACTCCACTCAGTCCTCAGAATGTCACCATTACCGGCACCAATGATTTCAGCAGCAACGATGGTGACGGCCTTGACATTAAAACCTATGGCGCTATCAGCCTCAATAATGTGACCTCCAATGCGTCGGTCAATGGCAGCGGAGCCAGCCTCGATAATTCCACCGGGACGACGGCCAAAACTGTGACGCTGACCGGTACCAATGAGTTCAACAGCAACCAGGTTAATGGTCTGTCTATTCTGTCCCTGGGCCTTATCACCACCAGCAACCTGACTGCCTCGAATAATTTCAATGGCCGCGGCGCGTCCTTCGATAACCACCTGGGAACCGGTGGAGTAACCCTGAGCGGTACCCTTACTTTCAATACCAATCCAAAGGGTACGGGCCTGTATATTGTGAGCCGTGGTGCGATCACAATTACTAGCATTACTTCACTCAGCAACGGCAATGCTGCCGGCGAGTACGGGGCCTACCTAGATAACTCAGCTGGTTCTGCACAGCCTGTGACCCTGACAGGCACGAATGATGTAGAAAGCAACTATGACAGCGGTCTCTACATAAAGTCATCCGGCCTGGTTACGATCAGCAACCTGACAGCTTCTTCTAACGGCACCGGTTTGAGCCATGGGTATGGCCTGGATATTTCCATTGCCGCTGCCAATACAGGCGTCAATATCACTGGTTCAAATACGTTTTACAACAACTATTCTGGCGGCTTATCTGTATATTCCAAGGGGCCGATAACGCTTAACAGCATTTCCGCCAACCAATCCACAAACGCAGGCGCCACCGGCGCCATCTTGAACAACCTCGCCAGCACCCCGCTCAGTCCGCAGAACGTTACCATCACCGGTACGAATGATTTTGGCAGCAACGATGGTGACGGCCTTGACATCCAGACCTATGGAGCCATCAGCCTCAATAATGTGACCTCCAATTATTCGGTCAATGGCAGCGGGGCCAGCCTCAATAATTCCACTGGGACGACAGCCAAAACCGTAACGCTGACCGGCACTAACGGGTTCAACAACAACCATGTTAATGGTCTGTCTATTCTTTCCCTGGGGCTTATCTCCGCCAGCAACCTGACTGCCTCTAGTAACACCACTGGCCGCGGTGTGTCCTTCGATAACCACCTGGGGACTGGCGGAGTAACGTTGACCGGTACCAACACCTTTAATAACAACTCGCAGGATACTGGTCTGTTTATCCTGACACACGGTGCCATCAGTCTAAGCATTGTGACGGCCAACGATAACGGCAATTCTTCCGGCGAGTATGGGGCTTCCCTGAAT
>CAZPCR010000104.1:0-8786 GCA_964585035.1 uncultured Anaerolineaceae bacterium | reverse complement strand
TTTCTCCATATCGTCTACATACTCGATCTTACCCGCGCTGACCATATCTGATTGCAGGTTAGAAGCGCGTTTCCAGAGTTCATTAAACCTGCGAGCCACGGTATCGCGGACTAATTTATCCGCATCACGGCGATTTTGGCGCTCTACATAACCGCTAAAGCCAGGTATGAATGATGCCAGTTTTTTAAACGGATCAACCTGGCCACTTACATTTTGATACATATCAGTCATTTGTGCCTCCTGCAATAATCTACGGAGAAGTGTTTGATTCGTCTCAACTTATTATACTATGTAGCAAGATCAACCACGAAAGAGCTAAGTACATCTACCACATGACCCGATCGTGATGATAGTTACAAGAAGCAGTATAATCAAGACTTAATATACTTAATACTAAGGAGTGGACAAATGTCCGAAATCAACGAGTTACTTTCCGTGCTTGGGAACAGCGTAGTCGTGGAGGGTTCAGCAGTCAAAGTAAAGGATCCATCAAAATTTCGTGCCCATATTGACAAATTGGTCGAAATTTCAGCCCTGGATACCGGGGCAAAACAAGGATGGGCCCGATTTATTATCCGTGCGTCTGCTTTGGAGTTAGGTATTACTACCGCATCAGTACAGGATCTTTATATGGCACGAGGCCGGGGCGATATTCCAATGACTTTTACAACGCCAGCTTTTAATTTGCGAGTACTTTCATATCATGCAGCTCGCGCCATGTTCCGTGCAGCTAAAAAAATGAATGCAGGCGCCTTTATTTTCGAGATCGCGCGTTCGGAAATGGGTTATACAGCACAACGTCCAATAGAATATTCTGCGAACATCCTGGCCGCGGCGATCGCCGAACAATGGAAAGGTCCTGTGTTTATACAAGGCGATCACTTTCAGGTATCGGCAAAAAAATATGCAGCCGACCCCAAGGCAGAAATTAATGCTGTCAAAGATTTGATCAGAGAGGCCATTTCGGCAGGATTTTACAATATCGATATCGACACATCCACACTTGTGGATATTAGTAAACCAACCGTACCAGAACAGCAATTGACAAACGTCAAGCTATCCGCTGAATTTGGGTCATATATCCGTCAAGTTGAACCCAAGAATATAACCATTTCCATCGGCGGCGAGATCGGAGAAGTTGGCGGCCATAACTCCACCGAAGAAGAGCTGCGGGCTTTCATGGACGGTTACAATGCTGAAATGAAGAAAGAAGCACCCGGAAAACCGGGCTTAAGCAAGATTAGTATCCAAACTGGGACATCACATGGCGGCACGGTCCTACCTGACGGGACGTTGGCAAAGGTCAGCATTGACTTCGATACATTACGTGAATTATCACGGGTTGCCCGCAAGGACTACAAAATGGGTGGTACGGTTCAACACGGCGCATCCACACTACCGGAAGATGCCTTCCATAAATTTGTCGAAAACGAAGCAATCGAAGTACACTTGGCGACCAACTTTATGACCATGTTCTATGATAATGCACCGGCTGACCTGAAAAAGGAAATGTATGCCTGGTTGGACGTCAATTCCGCTTCTGACCGAAAGCCGGGGATGACAGACGACCAGTTTTATTACAAAACGCGCAAGAACGCGATCGGCGCGTTCAAAGCGAAAATGTATGAACTCTCTCAGGAAAAGAAGGATAAAGTGAGCTTAGCCTGGGAAAATCAGTTCGAAAAATTATTTAAACTGCTCGGCATGAAAGATACAAGCCAATACGTCGAGAAGTTTGTTAAGCCAGTTAAGATCGCCCCTGATGTGAAATTCTACCTGGGTGAGGTAGTTGTGGAAAAAATGGCAGATGATTTAGCCGATTAACAGATTGGCGTTTTTATGTCTTTATCCGATCAAGGTATAACGCCAAATCGTTATATGCTTATCCCGCGTACCCTGGTTTTTCTATCGCGCGGGGATGAGTATTTGCTCTTGAAAGGTGCGGCAACAAAGCGTCTCTGGGCCGGAAAGTACAATGGCCCAGGCGGCCACGTAGAGCGCGGCGAGGATATATTGTCTTCGGCACGGCGCGAGTTGTTAGAAGAAACCGGGCTAGATGCGAATTTGTGGCTGTGTGGCACATTAATTGTTGACTCCGGTGAGATTGGTATTTGCCTCTTTGTTTTTACGGGCAATAGTTATCAAGGTGAGTTGATATCCTCTCGTGAGGGAACGGCGGAATGGATTTCTTATAAAAAGATAGCGGAGCTGCTTGTCGCGGAGGGCTTACTTGTCATCCTTTCGAGAATTCGAAACTTGAAACCCGGGGATGCGCCTTTTGCAGGACGATCCTACTACGATGAGAATCAACATCTTATAGTTTCGTTTGTGGAATAAATAAATCGGGCGGAATTCGGCCGCCCGATTTATTTATCTAGTTTTCTTAATTTCATAATATAAGCATATTATCGATAATTCATTGCGGTTTCTGTTTTTCATTCATCCACGTCTGTAAAAATAGCGTGAAAGTGCTTCCGTGTCCCAGCCTGCTCTCAACTTCGATCTTTCCGCGGTGCTGTTCAATTACTTGACGAGTTATTGAAAGACCAATACCAAGTCCGCCGAACAGGTCGTCACCACTCTGCTCGATATGATAAAAGCGGTCGAAGATATGTGGAAGTGAAGTGGTAGCAATTCCAATCCCGTGATCTTCAACAGATATAACCAAAGCACCATTTTCGGTGCTAAATTTGATATTTACGTCACCTCCATGAGGACTGAATTTAATAGCATTGTCAATTAAAGCAGTCAAGGCGCGTTCCAATGACTTGGGATCGCCCGCTACAGGTAGAACCATTCGGTCTCGGCTTAATTTTATCCGGATATGATGATCTTCAGCCTTTTTGAAGTAGTTTTCAATTATCGTTTCTGTAATCTTTACCACATCTACGGGTTGAAAATCAGGTAAAACCAGATCGATCTCTTGTAAGAATAGAATATTATTTACCAGTGTAACTATTTGGTCGATATTCCGCGATACTGTATTAAGAACTTCATTGAGTTTATCGCCTGTCAATACGCCTTTTTGCATAATTTGAAGGTACCCGCTGGCAGCCATTAAAGGTGTGCGAAGCTCGTGCGCAACATTGGCGAGAAACTCCCTGCGAGCCAATTCCTGTTCGGCCATTTTTTGATATGCTTCCGCCAATTCACCCGCTCGAAGTCGCAAATCTTCTATTGCCATATCATCGTTTTGACGAAGCCGGCTGCTGATTTCTTTGACCATTGCCATGGCTACACTACTTGAACGATGTAATACCCGATCAAAACCATCTTTGTTCAGTTCAAGTACCATTAAAGGCGATTTAGCCACAACAGTGGCGGCTCGAGGAGCGTTGTGGATCAACGCCATTTCGCCAAAGAAGTCCCCCGCTCCAAGTGTTTTCAGCAAACGAGATTCGGCGTTGTTGACAATTTTCGACACATCTGCTTCCCCTTCGAGGATCATATAAAAGGTTTGCTCCAAATTATTTTCCCGACATAAGATCGTCCCGCTCGGGTAATTATTAATTGTGCTGATGGATATTAACTCGTCAACCTCGGTCGGCGTGATACCCGGAAACGCAATAGGAATAATTCGACTGGGAGAGCGAGAGTTGGTCATGGATACCTCGAATTGGAGCTGCTTACCTTGCCATGCTAGTTGTGTATATGGTAAATAATTCGGAAGGATGATACAAAATCGTTAGTTAAAATTTGTAACCAATTTTGCGAAGAAGTTCTTTCCGCCAGACAATATCTTCGTCCTTCTCCATACCCTTAGGCGAGAAGCCGTCTACAACTCCGAGAATCCCACGTCCTTGTTCCGTCTGCGCTACCAATATTTCCGTGGGATTGGCGGTCGCGCAATATATGTGGACGACTTCCGGTACTGCTTTAATGGCATTCATAATATTTAAAGGATAATAACCTTCTGCTAAAAACAAAATAAAAGAATGTCCTGCACCAATTGCCATTGCATTCTTTTTTGCCAGCTCGATCATCGACTCGTCCGTTCCGCTCCAGCGAACAAGGCATTTATCCGAGGCTTCGCAAAAAGCCAAGCCGAATTTTAGACCCGGCACCGTGTTGACCAGCGCCTCATGCAGGTCCTCCACAGACTTTATAAAGTGTGATTGACCGAGAATGAAATTTATTGCGCCAGGTTTTACAATCTTGACAATTTCAATGTCCATCTGATCCTCCTTCATTTGACTTTCTAAAAGCATCCTGCAATAATCACTTCTTTTCCGTGTTCTGTATCGCAATAAGTTGTAAACTTGTTTTAACTATTAATTAAGCAATAAGCAAGAAATTGGTATAGGATTTATGAGTTATCTTGTAATTTGGTATGATTGTAGCAAAGATCCCATTATGTTGCCATTCTTATCTGAGTCGGAAATGTTGAAAGAGATATGAAAAGATTTGATCATTATATGACTTTACGCAGATGTTTGCTTTTCCTTAGTTTATTAACCCTTTACCTTGGCGCTTGCGCCACGTTACCCGAAATCGAAGCTCCAACTACGGTGTCATTATCTATAACTCTGACCCAAACTCCAACTCAAACTGTTGTTCCAACCGAAACAATCGCACCGACAGCAACACCTATTCCACTAGTGCCAGATTTTAAACACATTATTTATGTTGTATTTGAAAATAAGGAATTTGGTACCGTTATAAACAACCCCCAAATGCCATATTTTAATCAACTTGCCCAGTCTTATACCTTGCTAACGCAGCTTTATGCCGAATCACATCCCAGCCTTCCAAATTATCTTGCCATGATTAGCGGCGATACCTTTGGCGTGACGTTTGATTGTACAAAATGTTTTCAGGATGCAGTCACTTTACCCGATTTGATCGAAGGCAATGGATTGACCTGGAAAACTTATCAAGAAGATATGCCTTCTCCATGCTACCCAGAGGCGGAAGCCGGTAACTATGCCATCAAACATAACCCCTTTGCTTATTTCAAGTCGATCCGTTTGGATCCGACGCGTTGTGCACGGAGTATCGTTCCCTTCACCCAGCTTTCTGTCGACCTTGCATCAGGATCACTCCCTAATTTTGTTTTCATAACCCCTAATCTATGCAATGACGCGCATGACTGTCCAGTTACTATTGCTGACGGTTGGCTAAAGGGTTTAATGGCTGACCTCCTCCCGGCCCTTGATTCGGAAGGAAAACCATACCTTATTATTCTTACCTGGGATGAAGGGCAAGGCAACCATTCTTGTTGCGACCTGCCCGCGGAAGCGGGCGGCCGAATTGCGACAATCCTTATATCACCACAAGTGAAGAGTGGTTATCAAGATGCGACCCCGTACACGCATTATTCATTATTAAAAACGATCGCGGCGGCATGGCGTTTGTCCTATCTGGGCCACGCGGCTGATACTGACACTTCCCTTATCATTGCGCCGTGGAAATAAATGTTTTGAGAATTTAGTTTATTAGTTGAAAATATCAGAAGATCAGTCCCGGGTTGTTCGCGTTGCTGGTGACAAAAAAATTGCCCCAAGAAAACCCGAAATCAGATTGCGCCTTGTTGATCACTCTTTTCCTGAGACCTTCGATAAAATATTAGAAGGGTACTCCCGTATTTTCTTCGATCAAATTCCTCAAGAGTTCTCAATTCGAACACTTGATATTCTTTTGGAGAAATCTGAATAATAATCCAGCCATCCTCTGCCAGCCAATTCGAGTTGTTGTCGAGCGCCGATAAAGCCCTTGACCATAACTCATGATATTGCGGCGGTGCAACATAAATATAGTGGAATTGTTTATCAGGATGAGATTTCAAGAGGGCAAAGGCATCAGCTTGTTTGGCCTCAGCACGAGATGTAAAACGGGCAGCACTTAAATTAGTTCTGATCGTTTCAATAGGCAAGCGGTTAAGATCTGTATAACGTACGAATGAGGCGCCGCGGCTTAAGGCTTCAATGCCTACCGCACCGGTTCCTCCAAACATATCCCACCAGGTGGAGTCGATCACATCAGCGCCGAGTATATTGAAAAGCGCTTCTTTAACGCGATCTGTGATTGGACGCGTTATATCACCAGGAACCGATTTAAGTTTACGTCCTTTCGCTGTACCGGAAATCACACGAAGACTCATGGCAATCGGTTTGTTTCGATCTCAGATTTTGGAATTTTGACGACCTGCAAGTCGCGCGGCTTGAATATTTCCATGAGGCGCGATAATGGGGACAACACAACCCGTGGACAGGATCAACCGTTTGCCATTTGTTTGCTTAAATGCATCTTTTGCTTCACTCTGAATGTCTTCCGGTTTATTAAAAACCAATGATTCCCGACTGAGGCCACCGCATAAGATCCCTTTAAATCCTTTTAGTGCTTCCGAAAGCGATGGATCTGTTTCGCGGTCATGCCAATTTAGAATATGAACCGGGTATTTCGATAGAACATCGAAATAGATATTTTTACCATGCATATGAAGCATGTTGCACCATAAGTCGCTTGCTGACTCAAGCAGGGCAAGATCGGACATTTTGCTGAAGTTCGTAAATTCGTTCGATGAAAGAAGGTCGGCCTGGGCATGTTGGACCGCATAAAAAATTCCGTCAATGCCGGTCTCAATGGCCGATTCGACAAACCGCTGGGTGGTTTTAGTAATGGTTTCCAACCCCTTCATTACAGCTTCTGGAAACTTGCGAAGATGTACCAACAGCATATCCTCTGCCACCAGGTGCTTTGCCTGTGCCAATGGATTAAAGATGGTTTGCAAAAAAGGAGTTTCAGGTTCCAGACCTTTGCGGATTTGACGGAGACATGCCAACTGTCGCGCCAGATGCGGAGCGGATGGGTCGAGAACCGGGAGGTGTTCCCAGTCGCTCGGCTTAATAATCACATGTTTTATATAACGGCGTGTCCCTTCGGTACTGCCTTCCCAGACATCTTCCACGCCCCAATCTTTGAGACAAAACGACGATGCTGGTGTTACTTTGACTAGATCGAAATCATAAATGCGTTGAAAAGCGAGCTGGGCCTCAGCCAGATTTTCAGGCGATTGATCATCCATAGGAAAATGACGCCACAGGGCTACCGGTGGACGATCCGGGAGTTCGCCTCGCAGGCAGGATTCAATCCGTTCGCGATGAGTTGTCATGGAATTTCCTTTATAACGCAGAAGGTTGCTCCTGCGCGACCGATGCTAAATATGATTGGGGCATCACGGAAAGTTTTTCGGTCCTCGTTGGTGCGAGTGTTGACGAGCAGGTAATCACCGGATTGGATCTGATCTTCAGCGCCGCGCTCATCAAGAACCTTTACATTCTTAGCGGCATAAGGTTGCGCGACTTCCACCTCACGGTGGATATAGAGTTTGACTGGTTGTGTCTCCTTTTGATTAAACTGTTCGACAGCTTCTTTATAACAGGTTAACCAATAATCGGTTTCGTAATGGCGAAACGCGCCTGCGGTTCCGCCAATGAAGGAATTATAGTATGTATATTCATAGGGATGCAACTGGACCATCCCAAATAATCCAGGTACCAGGACAATAATAACTAATAGGACATTGATCCATTTATTCTTAATAATATTAAAAAGATAATCAAAAGCGAATCCTGAAAAAATGAAAACGGGCGGAAGGATGAAGAGAAAATGCCGCATTCCATCATACATTGGCGGACGGCTAAGAATCGCATATCCGAGAGGAATAACAAACCAGGCGAAGATAAGCAACGATTGAATGAATTTAGGAAAATTGGTCCTTATCTTGCCATATACTGCAACCACGCCCAACAAAAAGAGCGGCCATACAAATTCGGTTAATGTGAAAAAAAGAAAGAATGGCAGATAGCGGCGGGGTAGGTCGTAGGCGCGGTAGACTTGGTCGCCGAATAAAACAGGTAGTACCGTCGGATTATCCGACATGAATTGAAATACCTGTAAAAACCGAAGCGGGGTTTCCCAAAGATAAGGCCAACTTACCAACATTATTAATATTGAAAGTATTCCGTACAAAAGAATCCAAACGCCATTTCTCCAAGTAGGATGCCGGCTGAGAAAATAAATTACCACGAACAAACCAGCCAGCGGCCCAAGAACTCGATTAGATGTGGCGATACCCAGGAAAAATGCGGGCAACAAAATATGAGTAGCCAACTGGTGGGTAGTCTGCCCTTTTGTATCCACCAATTGATCAACCATCCGAAATCCGAGGAAGATAGAGCCGGTAAGGAAAACAAGGAATGGCATATCCTTTGGGTTGATAAAAGCATGACCCCATATAAGCGGCTGGTATGCGAATAGAGCAGATGCAGCAAACGCGGCCCATGGTTGAACAAAGCGTTCGCAAATCCGATAAATAAAATAAACGCCTAGTAAAAAGGTAATGAAGTTGATGAGGTGCCAAGCGGCGCCGGTATCTAGATTGATTTTTTCGAGCAAATAAACCGGTTCCCGCGCTAAAAGCAGGTAAGCTGGACCTCGATTTTTATGATCATCAGCACTTGGCCCATAAGATTGGTTGAGATCAAAATGCCCGCTCATCCAATTATTTGGTGTATAAGCGTAGCCGAGAGCATCTGCGTATTTGTAGAAGAGCGGCTCATCCCATGTGAAGCCGTAATCACGGAAAGTAAACAAACCCAGTACAATCGTAACTGCTAATAATAAAAATACTGGATTTTTCAATCTGGAAGGAAAATACCTCATTTTTTAGCTGCAAGCCGTTGTGCCTGACGCTTCCGGGCCTCTTCAAGTTTATTCTTTTCGTCTTCAGTCTCTGGAATTATCGATGGCACAGCTACTGGTTTGCCATTGTCATCAAGGGCTAC
>CAZPCR010000103.1:0-8791 GCA_964585035.1 uncultured Anaerolineaceae bacterium | reverse complement strand
GACTCCCGACCAAGGGCTTATGAGTCCCCTGCTCTTCCACTGAGCTACCTCGGCGATTCCAGAGCGCCGCAAATATTACTATGGTAAGAGGCGTTTGTCAACACAAGGTATAATAATGGCCAGGGAAACCATATGAAAGTACTTGTGCTGGTTGCCGACAGTAAAGAACGCGCATTAGTCCAAACTGCGTTGGAAAAAAGCGGACATGAGATGATCTCCGCTGACAAAATAGAACAGGCCTTGAACTCCATCGAATTGGATCAGATCCGATTTGTTATCATGGACGAAGAGGCATTAGGTTTCAAAAAACCAGACCTGATTCAACAGGCAAACGACCCCAATAAGTCATCCAGATATTTCCTGTCGCTTACATCGCTGGACAAAGATACGGCAGACTTTGACGATACGTTACACAAACCATTCACAGTCCCCGAACTCAAAGCCCGGATCAGGATAGGACAAAGAGTCCTATCGCTAGCCGACAACCTGTCACAAGCCCGCGATCAGATCGATAACATGGCGATGTACGACAGCCTGACGGGTTTAATGAACCGCAGTGCGTTTTACAGGACGGCTGCGGGTGAACTTGAACGCGCCCGCCGCGCCGCTGCGCCCCTTTGCGTGATCGTACTGGACCTCGACAATTTCAAATCCCTGAACGACACATATGGCACCGAAACAGGTGATGAGGTGCTGAAAGTAGTCTCACAGACGGTTCGTGAGAAGAGCCGCCCTTATGACTGCATCGGCCGATGGATGGGCGATGAATTTATCATTGCACTGCCGAACGTCATCGGCGGAGACGCAGAGAAAATCGCGGAGCGCGTCATTAAAGGCATCCGGTCCACCCAGATAACGAGCAAAGATCAGATCCTTAATATCGGCGTGAGTGCAGGGATCGCTTCCGTCCAGCGAATAAGTGCGGCGACGGAAGTTGAGCCGTTGATCCAGCAGGCGCGGCAGGCTATGGCGCGCGCAAGGGAAAGCGGCGGGAATCAAGTCAACGTCTTTTACGTTTAGATTGCAATCAAATAATCGATAGTGATACAATCGCCCGGTTGTCAGACAGAGCCGTATCCCCACGCCTGAGAACAGGAGTACTAATGACCGAACAATTTAAAGTAGACGACGGCCAGGTTGTTTCCATGGATTATGTTTTGAAGGTTGACGGTAAAGTAGTAGATTCATCAGAAGCCGGCAACCCTTTGCAGTTCATCCAGGGTATGGGACATATCATCCCCGGCCTTGAACACGAACTATATGATATGAAGATCGGCGAAAACAAAAAGGTAGTGGTACTTCCGAAAGACGGTTATGGCGAAGTCGATGCAGAGGCCTTTATGGACGTCCCGCGCGATTCGTTCCCGACCGATGTTCCACTCGAGAAAGGAACCGAACTGGAATTGCGCGAACAATCAGGGCACACCATGCTTGCCCGAATCGATACGGTCAGTGATGAAAATATCCGGCTGAACATGAACCATCCCCTGGCCGGGAAGGAACTTCATTTTGACGTCACAATTTCCGGGTTACGACCGGCAACCGAAGAAGAAGTTTCACACGGCCATGTACATGATCACGAACACAGCCACTAAACCGAAAGCCTCCATTATCTGGAGGCTTTCGGTTTAAAAAGCCAATTGCAGGATCAGCAGAGCGGCCATCCCAGCCAGGATCGTTAATAAAGTGTTCTTCGTCCGCCAGGCAACTATCACCGCAACACAACCCGCCAACCAGCGGCGGTTAGACAAGCTAAGATCCAAATAGCCTGACGGCATGAATAACTGAGGAAGGATGATGGCCGACAAGACAGCCGGGGGTACGAAGCGTAAAGCCCGACGAATTGTCTCAGAGATCTCGAAACGGCCAAACATATAAATGAATGACAGACGCATCCCGTAAGTCAAAAGACCCGCGGCCAGCATTACCACCCAGATATTCATTTTCGCTTCTCCAGAAGCACACCAACAAAAATTCCGACCATTGCCGCCAGGATAAGACCTAGCTTGAACGGCAGGTTATAGGCAAGCAAGGCAACCAGCCCGGCTGAAAGTGCCGATGCAATGACCGGCCGATCCGTAAGAACCGGAACAACCAGTGCAATAAAGGTCAAAGGCAGGGCAAAATCCAACGGCCAAGCAGCCGGGATGGCAGTGCCCAGTAATATTCCCACGGCACTGCTGATTTGCCAGGTAGACCATAATGACAAGCCTGCTCCCAGATAAAACCAGTGCCCGGTTGGAGTCATTCCCTCCCGCTCAAAATGAATGACCGTTGTAGCATAGGCCTCGTCAGTGAGAAAATAGGCCAGCCAGGCTTTCCAGCGCGGGGAAAGGTCTTTAAGATAAGGCGCCAGCGAAGCACTGTATAACATATGCCGTAAATTAACGATGGCAATCGTTAATATGATCACGATACCCGGCGCAGCATCGTGGATAAGCTGTGCCGCAATAAACTGGGATGAACCGGCAAAAACGATAGAGGACATCATCTGCGCCGCAACGGGAGAGAGTCCAGAGCTTATCGCCAATGTGCCATAGATCAACCCAAATGGAAAAACCCCGATCAAGAGCGGGAAGACCGCGCGAGCTCCCGCCCCAAATGATTTCAGTCTTTGATCCATGATCTCCTAATCAGGATGTGGAAACATAGATGAATTTAAATACTGAGATAACCCAATACCGCGTAATTATGCAGTACTCTCCGATTTTCATTCCAAGAACAATGAACCTGATTATAAGAGTATTTAATGATATTACTCACCCGCTTAAAGGTTTAACTCAATGACTAAAGGGCAGGATTTTACGCGTATGCCAGACTGTCTCGTATGCTGATGCTATGGAAGATCACATGCGAAAAGAAGATTTTTTGCCTTGTTTTTTTTCAAAAAAACCTGCGTTCATATTTGCGTAACTGCAGAATTTTCGCGTCCCTTTCTCAAAGCATCAGCCGACTAAAAGAAAATTCATTGAAAGAAAATTCATTGTATGAAATTCACTTTGGCAGTCATACCCCAACGGATAGCAGGGTTATTTTCGGTTAGCAGAACGGTCACTATATAATCAATATCACCTTGTTTCTCGGTATAGTTCTGGCTGATAGTAAGGATATTCCCTTTAAGAATTACATCCGGAATGGCATCAAACGTGATATCCACCGGCTGACCTTCCTTGATTTTGACCACGTCAATTTCCGTCAAGTCAGTTGTCTTCACCACCCAACTTGTAAGGTCTGCAATGGTTAGCACAGGCTGACCGACAGGGGCTATCTCGCCGACCTTGAGATCCAGATTGGTCAAGGTACCTGCAAACGGTGCCCGCACCTCGGCATTTGCCAGAGCCGAGCGCGTACCGGCCGTGTTTTCCGCTAATGACGGATCATGCAAGTTATCGTAATCTTTTTGCGCCTGGACAAGCTGAGCGTTTGCAGTCTCCAGCGCGGAATTCAGATCCAGCCATTCGACGGCCTTTCGGTATAGTATCCAGGCGGCATCCAACCGCGTTTTATACATTTTGGCAGTGTTTCTATATACCCCGGTATCGATCACTATATTGCCATGCTGCATCTTCAGATCACCGGCATTTTTATAGGGTTCAAAAGCATCACGCGCCACATTTAACTGGTCCAGCATTACATTGGCGGCCTGCAAGGGAGTCATGCCTGCAAAATCCCCGGGAATATCGAATTTATCGAGGTTGTATTGTGCATCACGCGCAGCCTGGTGTGCAGACGTCAATTGTTGAAGGGCATTCGCCTGTGCGGATACCAAAGTTTGGGCCTGGTCGTTTTGAATGCGCGCCACTACCTGACCAGCATCAACCTTATCGCCTTCCTTACTCAATACATCACTTACCAGCCCGCCAGTATTCAATGCAATTTCGGCATAATGGATGGGTTCCACGCGTCCTTCAGAAGTGATCACATCCCCTGAATTAACAGTTTGAATCGTCGGAGTGGAAGGCACAGCTGTTACAGTTGACCCACAGGCGGTAAGAAACAAACTTGAGACAAAAAGTGTTACTAAAGTAATAACCGTTATTTTATTAATGTATTTCATGATCCGATTCTCCTCACTCCACGGTCAAATCTTAAGCACTCAACTGACAGGTAACTACCCGGCTCATTATTGCAAGATTCCGATCCAGATTAGAAGGATAATATAGTGATCTTCCCACGTTGGATATACGCTCTCTCCGGGTTAAAGTTGTCCCTGGTGCTTAATTTACGGTGGCTAATCATCCAAGACAACCGGTAAAAAATGGGTTCCTGGACTTGCCGGCGAAAAACCTCCCAAAAAAGGACATATACGGAGCCATCATATGCTCCGTATATGTCCTTTTTTGGGGTTATTCTATTAAGGAATGTAAGTGATTACAAATTCGTTTTAATACCGATAATCTCTATCTTATTATTGATTTGATGAACGGATGAAACCCGCCCACTGACGTTCCACCATCAACGAAAACTGCTTCTGAAACTTAACCTTACTGAAACGGCGTGAGTTATTGATAGCCTTCGATCGATAATCGAAATTTGCAGCTTTTTCAAAGCGCTGGACTGCGCTTATCAACGACTCAACAGTTTGCTCTTCGAATAAAAAGCCGGTCTTACCTTCCTGAACAATTTCACCGGCAGACCCACGTCCATACGCAATTACCGGGCATCCGGCGGCTTGAGCTTCGGCGATTACTAATCCAAAATCTTCCTCCGCAGCATGCACGAGCGCCCGCGCCCGACCGACCAGCTCGGCGGAAGCCTGGTCACTTTGCCAGCCAAGAAGTTTTATATTCGGAGCTGACAAGGCTTCAAGCTTTTTTCGATCGGGCCCATCACCTATTACGACCAAAGGCAAACCGAGTCTTGAGAAGGCCTCCACAATGATTTCCAACCTTTTATGACGGACTAGACGAGAAAAAGCCACAAAATAATCACCGCGTGGTGAAAGCGGTTTAAAGCGCTCCGTCTCCAAAGGCGGATAAATCACTTCAGATTCGCGCCTGTAGGCGCGCCAGATACAAGCGGCTGTCCAGTGGGAGATCGCAACAAAATGGTCGACGCGTGATGAGGCGTTCTTATCCCATAAACGCAAATAATGCAGGATCAATCTCGAGAGCGGTGAAAGGATGCCATGTTGAAAATATTCGTGAGAGTTCTGCCACGCGTAGCGCAAAGGCGCAAATGTATAGCTGATGTGGAGTTGATCGGGTCTGCAAAGCACACCATGCGCCACAGCATAACTAAAGGAAAGCACAATATCATAACCCCGTAGATCAAATTGCTCGATTGCCAATGGAAGCAAGGGCAAATAATTGCGATAATAAATAAGGCTTCCCGGTAAATGTTGTATACAGGACGTATAAACTTTATGATTTGCAATGGATGTACCGGTAAATGCGGGTGGGTTATAAACCAACGAAAAGACGGGGGCAGCTGGATAAAGTTCAAGCACGGCTTCCAGCACACGTTCGGCACCCGAGTAGGCAGCCAGGGCATCAAATACCACAGCGATCTTCGGAGTGTCAGGCCGCATTGGATAATACTTTCCAAATCCGTTCTGCAGATCGTTCCCAGGTAAACAACCGGGCACGATCCAATCCTTTTTGCCGTAAGTCAGATCGTATATGATCCGAAGACAATAAGTTCCTCATTGCTTCTCCAATTTCATCTATACATAACGGATCCACCTGGAGAGCCGCATCCCCTACGACCTCCGGGAGCGCACCAGCATTGGATGTGATAACAGGCGTACCACAAGCCATTGCTTCCAGTGCCGGAAGGCCAAATCCTTCCTCCAGAGACGGCAGCACAAACATTGTCGCTCCCGCATAAAGTCCTGGTAGATGCGCTTCAGGGATATATCCAAGAAACCGGGTCCGGGCAGTTGAGTATGGAATACTTATATTGTTAAAAACCTGCCCGGTATCACCAGCAATGACCAGCGACACATCCGCGCAATCTTTACTTATGTTATTCCAGGCGGTTAACAAGCCAGGCAGGTTCTTGCGCGGTTCCAGGGAACCAAGGAATAGAATATATTTTTCCGGCAAATCATATTCAACTTGTTTCGCCTCAGGATAAAAGAAATCGTGGTCCACACCGGCAGAAGTTACAACAACTTTTTTGGTGTGAAGGTTCGCATTAACTTTTCGCTTGACATATTCCGAGGAGACCAGCACCTGACGTGTACGTTTTGCCAATATCGGAAGGAATATACGATACCATAGCGCAAAATCCGAACGGAACCATTCAGGATGTTCGAGTGGGCTGAGATCCTGGATGGTAGCTACCTGATTCGATACGGCCAACGGCCCGCTATTCGCGGGTGACCATAACACCTCATTTTTAGATATCAGAAACGGGAGGACGAACTGCTCCCAGAGATGGCCGTAAAGACCTACCAGCTTCCGACGTGGTCTAATCACCCTCACATGCCCATCAAGGCGGCGAAGGATTTCAGATGCATAGCGTTCCACACCTGTAATTCGGCGCGACAAGAAACGACCATTAATAACGATCTTAGGCATCATAGCGAAGAGCGCTTCCCTGCCATCTGCTGCAGCTAAATAGAGCCAACCCGGAGGTTATGATTAATGACAGGAGCGGGAGAGTACCCCAGGAAAGCGAAGCCAATCGATCAGGCAAGGGTGGTTCAGAGGGATGAGGCAAGATGGAATTTGGATTCTCCCAAACAGCGATACCGTTACTCAACGTTGTACGATATAACCAACCATTCATTTCCAGCTCTGGATTATATTCCCGATGATTTACGAATCCCCACCTGACACCGTATACGCCTGCTTTTTTCAGAATCGGATCGACCGCAGAAATACCACGGGATGACCAGAGAGCAGTATCAATCTCCGCAATACCACTATTGCGCAATTCGGGAAGAGTCCGTGCCGTGTGATAACTTCCATCGATGGTCGTGGCAGTCGTTAAAAGGTTTAGATAAGCGTATTGCTGGCCAAACCCGAAAGTAAGATACCGCCACTGAGAACGGTTATCCTGGTTTAAGAATTCCACGATCGGCTGCATATTAATTGCAGGAGGCTCCGTAGGAAAATAGATTTGAATAACCCAAGATCCGAGAGAGGTAACCATAAAAACAAAAAGTACAAGATTCAAAACCCAATGTCTCCACTTAATCCTGACCTGGAGTTCCGCCGAAGAACGAGCTTTACGTCTTAGAATAATTAAGAGAGATCCCAAAAATGGAGTCAGAAACAAAGCCGCCCAGAAAGTGAAGCGATCATAGGTCAGCCATTGCCAATTACTACCAAAAATCAAAAGTGGTAATGGCGTGGTTCCTCCCAACCCAAGCAGAAACAAGCCTACAAATGCCATTATGAGACCATGAAACCGTTTTGGCCATTTGGCAAAGATAAACGGGATCACAACCACCAACGGTCCATAAAGCGGCCAGAAAAAATAAACCTGCGCCTTGGGATCGGTTAGAAAATTATGACGCGAGAGATGGTCGATAGGCGTTTGCATTGTTTGACCCATACCCCATTTCCAGAAAGGCCAAATAACCACGAGAGCGGCAAGCAGCGCAATCGCTCCAAATAACGATAGATGCAACAGGGACTTACGCCAATTCTGTTTATTAATCCGAGAAAGGACAATGGCGGCAATGAAAAATGGCTGGACAAGCAATGTGGCATGATGCGCGGCCATGGTCGTTGCAGCCAGCGAGACCGCCAAGGCAAGGTTATAACCATTCGATTTATGCAAATAGCGATTTAAGGCAGCCGCACCGAAAAGCGCAAACAATGTACTGGTTAAGAACGGAAGTTGCCCGAAAACGTAAGCAACATAATAGATCGGGAGAAGAACAGCTGAAGCCAATGCAGCATACGAGCTTGCGACCCTTCCTGTAAAAATCCGGCAAAAAGCATAAACACCAATAGGGTATAAAGTTACTACACACCATAAGATGATTGCGTAAGCCGCATCGAAGCCAATAAATGGAATGAATAAGGCAATCAATTGATGCACAAGGGGAGGATACGAAACGACTGTAAAACCTGCATACCAGCGGGTATCCCAGAGCGAAAACCAATTCCTCGCATAATGATCCGCAAAAAGCATATGAGTATAGGCATCATAACTGAGGCGGTAGCGTGCCGTGAAAATAAATATTCCATGACACAGGAAAGACAACAAAATTGCAAAAAGAACGCGACGAGGAATCAAGGGTTTTCGGTCAAGGCATAAGGGAAGGAGATACGCATTAAACTATGGCGTTTAGTCAGTACGCGATTAAAAACTTCTATGTAGCGGAAGCATGTTTCTTGTGGTCGTGCATGTTGAATGGACTTGAAATTATGATGAGTTTGCATTTTCCGCAGATCCGGCGATCGAAGTAGTTTACTAATTTCGGCATGAAGGCTTCCACGATCCCCATTTTTAAAGAATTGCACAGCAAGATTATTCTCAGCAACAAGGGTGTGAATTTCCTTCAAATCAGAAGCCACAAGCGAACGACCCCAGGTTGCGGCCTGGTATATGACGCTCGATGCTCCCGTTGAGGCAGCATAGGGTAAAACAACTATTTGCGCCCGGCGAAATAAAGCCATTACATCATTTTCCGCCACCTGGCCCAACCAGAGAACCCCGGCGATATTGTCACAGCGAACCTTCATTTCCCGAGCATACGAGGGAAAGCGGGTATGCTCCGCTCCGGCAACTGTTAACCGTAATTGAGGATATTCCTTTTGCAAAGCGGGAATTGTGTCTAGCAATAATTCCAATCCTTTATAAGGTGCAATTGTTGTAAAGAACAACAGCT
>CAZPCR010000102.1:0-8824 GCA_964585035.1 uncultured Anaerolineaceae bacterium | reverse complement strand
TTTGTGCTGTAATGGTCCGTTCACAAGCGGGCACCCGTCCGGGGTGCCCGCTTAATTATTACTAATTCTGTACCTAGGAGAAGAACATGACTAAACAAATCGATTCGGTTGCTGTCAAACCCATACCCCAGGAGAAGAAAATGCCCGAAACTCTCAATGCTTTTGATATGGCTCAGAAGCAATTTGACCATGTTGCCAAATTGCTCAAGCTGGATTCCGCTGTTTCCGAAGTCCTGCGCTGGCCGATGCGTGAATATTCCTTCCGCATTCCGGTGCGCATGGATAATGGCACCACGCGTATCTTCCAGGGTTATCGCGTCCAGCATAACGATGCCCGCGGCCCAAACAAAGGCGGCATCCGCTTCGCTGCCAATGAGACCATGGACACTGTCCGCGCGCTGGCTACCTGGATGACGTGGAAGTGCGCTGTCGCTGACATCCCTCTGGGTGGCGGCAAAGGTGGCGTTATTGTGGATCCCTCCACGCTTTCCGTTCACGAGAAGGAACGCCTCTGCCGTGGTTGGGTGGATGTGATGTGGAAGAACATTGGCCCCCGCAATGACGTCCCCGCTCCCGATGTTGGTACCACTCCCCAGATGATGGGTTGGATGATGGACGAATATTCCAAACTTGTCGGCCAGTTCACGCCCGGCGTGTTCACCGGCAAACCCTTGGGAGATGGTGGCTCTCTCGGTCGCACCGAAGCTACCGGTTATGGTGTGATCTATACCGTTCGCGAAGCCATGAAACATCTGAAGATGGATGGAAAGAAATCCGTCGCCGCCATTGAAGGCTTCGGTAACGTGGCGCAGTATGCCGCCATCGCTTTCATCGAAATGCTCGGCGGTAAGGTCGCATGCGTTTCCTGCTGGGATCGCAATGACAAGAAGTCCTACACCTACAGCCATAAAGACGGCGTGGATCCGCACTTCTTGCTTACCATTGTGGACGAGTATGGCACCATCGACAAGAAAGCCGCCGAAAAAGCCGGCTACCTCGTCGAAGACGGCGAAGCCTGGATCACCAAGGAAGCCGATGTGCTCATTCCCGCCGCCATCGAAGGTCATGTCAATGCCGAGACCATCAAAAAGATGTCGTCGCGCGTCAAGATCGTTGCAGAAGGCGCCAACGGCGGCGTGACCCCCGAAGCGGATGAGTACTTCAAATCGAAGAATATCTTCGATATCCCCGACTTCCTCTGCAATGCGGGCGGCGTGACCACCTCCTACTTCGAATCAGTCCAGAACGATATGAACTATTATTGGACGAAGGAAGAAGTTTTGAGCCGCCTCGATAACCAGATGACCATCGCCTTCAACCATGTACTCGACATGGCCGTGAAGGAAGGCGTCTATATGCGCGATGCGGCTTACATGGTCGCCATTGACCGTGTGGTCAAGGCCATGTATCTCCGCGGCTGGTCTTCCTAAAAGATCGGCGTTTGCTTTTGATCTAAACGATGACTCTGGCTGGTGTTTAATCTGGCCAGAGTCATTTATTTTGATGGGGTTTTCTGAACTTAAGGAAACCGTTTTAGTGTAACTACTAACAGCCCCTGCATGAAATATCCATTTTTTGGGAATTCTTTGTCCCAGGCTGAAAGTCGAAGATCCCGTGCAGCGGGGCCTGGGACAAGAGCCTGATTAGTTACGTTTTAGGTAGCTCAAAATAACTCTAATATAACCGAACCGGGAGTGTATGCTTTGAATACAAACGAAAAAGAAATATCCATCGAAACGGACGAGGAAGATTCCACCTATTTTAGTTCGAAACGGTTGCTAAAGATCTGCTCGGCCTGTGATGCTATTTCCAGCATCTTCCTCATACTGGCTGTGCTGGTATTTGTCTTTGGCATCTGGCTCGTGATCCAAACCCTCGCAGCATCGGGACCATTGGAAAGGCTGGTCATTCAGGCAGCTCCGCTGGCCCTTTTATTTGGATTTTTCACAATGCTCTGCCTTTTCTTCTGGGTATTCTTGCGTGCCACGTTCGAGGGCCTGTTTATTCTCATGGATATCCAGGACAATACGAGTCAAAGCCACGAGGAGAAATAAAAACTTAACTCATCGGGAAAATATTTTTTGCCAAAAACATGGCTCGATCGGACTACTGGAACGTCAGGCCTGAATTTTTTGGAAACCGCTCTCTAACCCGCTGGGTTGTGGATTGAGTATACCGAAATCATTTCCATGAATTAACGAGGAACTTTAACCTCACCGCACATTCTTAAAGTGCGAAGTGATAATTGAAATATCATTTGCTGAAAATTATTAAAGGATAGCCGCTTGGGTATATGCACGTTCCTTAAGAAGATCTTCGGGGTTCTTGCCCTCTTGGGTCTCGTGATGGCTGCTTATCTGTTATGGGCACGTCCTTATCAGCTCCATTGGGGAGCAACAGACGGGGAAGTGAACCGTGCAATGCCCGGTGACGAGTTGGAATCCCATCCCACTTTCCTCGCTACCCGCTCCATTACCATCGATGGAACGCCGCAGCAAATTTGGCCCTGGTTGATTCAGATGGGTTACACGCGTGCTGGTTCTATGGATACGATATCTTGGAAAATATAGGGAGCCTGCGCGGCCTGGAAAGCGCCGTCACGATCCTACCGGAATTTCAACAATTCAAGGTCGGTGACGAAGTCCCTATTAGCTCTGCTGCCACGATGGTGTTTAATGGAGTCGAACCGAATCGATATCTGATCTGGAGCGGCAAAGATGGCAAGGGTGGTTTCACTTGGGCTCTTTTTCCCTTGGATGCCAGTCATACCCGCCTCGTTAGCCGCATTCGCTGGACTCACCATTGGGCTCAGCCTGGCCTGCTTGCCTTCGATTTGTTTACGGAATTCAGCGATCACATCGCTGTCCGTAAGGTCTTGCAGGGAGTTAAAGGGCGTGTGGAAAACCATATCGAACCGATGGCGTTGGGCACCCTCGAGTTTGCCATTTACCTCGCCTCTGCCCTGATCTTTCTCGCGGCCATGATATTGAATCTTCTGCGTCCGCTCACTCGACGCGGCTGGTTTTTAGGCCTGGCTGCCGGTGCCTCCTGGCTGGTCACATGGTATGCACCTTTACCGATTTGGATCGGGGCGCTACTAGAGCTTATAGTGCTTTGGGGGTTATTTACTGCCGTTCGCCGTCTTCCCTTGCGAAAAGAGGTTCTTTAAATTCAGGGTAGTCGTTAAAAATTCAATTTGCCTTTGAGATAAATTCTACGGAAAGGATTTCGTTCTCACTTCCTTGGGTATAGTAGAGAGCGTAAACATCGCCCTGCATCATAATGCCTGCCTGTTCCGCGGTTAATTCGAACGTCCCCGAGCCAACGTGCATTTCGTAGACAAAGTAGTGGGAAACACTTCCGTTTCCCCTTGCGGTTGTTCTTTCCACTTTGATGGTATTTACAGGTCCTTCTGCTTTAAGGAGTTTGACTTGGAATTTGGAAAATGCGCGAATGATCGTCCTTGTGCCTAATGCGCCGAAAATTCCCACCCAAACTACGATAAGGAGTACTGCCGTTAACTTGCCTTGCGTGTCCTGCGATTGGAAGATCCCTGCAATACCGAAAATCAATCCTACGACAGCAAGGCCAAACAGAAATATTCCGCCAATGACGCCGAATATTTTATTATATTTGCTGTCCTCGGCCAGGTCCGATTGTTGTTTTTCTGTTAATAGTCCGTTGCGGTTCGTCTGCAGCTCTGCTTCGGTAAACTTGAAAGCACTCATTAATTGCTGGTCAGCCATTATTATCCTCCGATAAACTATTAAATATTCAGGCATTGTAATAGCAAATCCCGGTACATTCGATGCCACATTGGTACTGTCGGAGATGCTCGCGCAGCGTGCGTTCCCCGGCGCGGCATGAGATAAAGGTCTGAGAAGTTACGATACAAAAGATCATCAAATCGGTATAATACAGGATGAATAAAATGAATGGAGAGTATTTCTAATGAAAACAATGAAAGGGAAAAGGGTCGTGATCACCGGCCCAACGTCCGGCATCGGGAAAGAGATTGCGGTTCAGTTGGCGGACCTCGGTGCTGAGCTGATCCTTGGCTGCCGCGACCTTGAAAAGGGCAAACAGACCGTAATGGAGATCGCAGATCGGACCGGTTCCTCGAATGCCGTGGTCATGCATATCGATGCATCCAGCCAGCAGTCCATCCGGGAATTTGCCCAGGAAGTTCGTAAAAAATACCGCCGCCTTGACGTGCTTATCAACAACGCCGGGGGCAACCGCGGTACATTGCCTAAGATCGATAGCGTCGATGGCATCGAACTGACTTTTGCCACGAACGTGCTCGGTTACTTCCTGCTCACACAGGAGCTTCTCAGTTTGCTGGAGAAAAGTGCCCCGGCGTGCATTGTCAATGTGGCCTCCTCTTTTGCCAGCGACCTCGATTTGGACGACCTCCAATTCGAACGCCGCCCCTTTGAAAGCTTCAAAGCCTATGCTCAATCCAAGGCATGTAACCGGCTGTTGACCTGGGCGCTTGCGCGGCGGTTGGATGGGAGTAGCGTGACCGTCAATGCTATGACGCCGGGTCTGGTCGCCGAAACCGGTCTTTACCGCAATGCCTCCACCGAGCTTGTGGATCGACTCCGCGGGTATGGTGCAGGGCGGACGAGCGCGCAGGGAGCCGATACCGCTGTTTGGCTGGCAAGCTCCCCCGAGGTGGAAGGCATCAGTGGAAAGTTTTATGGAGACCGCAACGTGATAAAGTGCGAGTTCAGGAACAAGAAAGACGAAGAAAAATTATGGGGCATTTGCGAAAGCTTGATAAAACAGGTGGGTCCGGTGGCAGGCGGCATTGGGTAAATCCCTTTGTAAATGAGTATCTCTTACCGCAATCGTCGAATTGTTTACACCTGTTCTCAAAAAACTCAGTGCCGATCAGGGACCCTAACCATTTAAGCCGCTAACCGAAAGGAATAATTCATGACTGAAAATACATGGCAGCAAATAATTATTGAAAATGAGAACGCGACCAAACGGCTTGAGCAATTGGTCAATAAGCTAACGGACTGTGAATTATCGCACCCCATGGCTGCCGGCTGGACGGTTTCTTCAGTATTGGCACATTTGGCGTTCTGGGATATCCGTGCGGCAACATTGATTAACAAATGGAAACAGAGTGGGGTGGAGTACTCATCGCTCGATACCGATGTTATTAATGAAGTGACCAGGGTTATTTTCAATGGTTTGTCGCCCCGGGTTGCGGCGAACATTACTATCGAAAATGCACGCATCCTTGATCGATTGATCAGAGATCTCGATCCTGAATTTATTGAGAAAATTAAGACAGATGGCAGGAATGTTCGGTTGGAAAGATTTATACATCGTGAAGAGCATATGGATGAGATTGAAAAGGTATTAAAAGATTAATAATCGTGGATGAAACTGGTGGCGCAGGGTCTCGGGTAAGGTCGTTTCAGGCCACCATGATGAGGCGGCGTCATCCACTTTCGGGCAAGTCTGCTTCCAGACACCATCGCGCCCCCCTCATCCTGATGGTTATCCACTTCGGGGATATGACCGAAGGTGCAGGTGTTCTTCCTGCTCGTCAAAGCGAGCGCGAAGCCAATCTTCGAAGCGCCAATCCGAATTTTCATTCACCGGAAGGAATTGTTTTCTATATGAGTCCAACCCGCATGTCACGCTGGGAATCGGCCATCCGCCTCGTCATTGGATTCAATGAAGCTTTCAACCGCCATGATGTCGCGGGGATGATGCAGCTTATGAGCGAAGATTGTCTCTTCGAAAACACGGATCCTGCCCCCGATGGCTCGATATATTTAGGCAAAGCAGAGGTCACTCGGTATTGGCAAGTCTTCTTTCACGATTCGCCTCACGCCCACATCGAGATTGAGGAGATATTCAGCCTTGGGTTGCGCTGTATTATGCGCTGGAGATACGAATGGGTGGATCTTGCGGGAAATAAAGGACATGTCCGGGGTGTCGATATATACCAGGTGAAGGACGATTTAATCTCCCAAAAATTGTCCTATGTAAAGGGATAAAAGGACACGAATACGAGTTTTTTGAAGCGGATTCGGTTGTAGACCATCAGCATATGCACTAAAAGTTGTCTATATAGGTTACTGAGTCGTCTTTTATGCCGGAGTATTTGCATAATTGTTATCCTAACATAATTGTATGGCAATTCCCTTGCGTATTAAAGATGGAAGATTATAATAATATTTAACTCTGAGGCATTCAGAGACAATCTAATCGAAAGGAGAATTCACCATGTTATTCGCACCCAAAGAAAAAGGCCAAGGTTTAGTTGAATATGCTCTTATTCTCGTTCTCGTAGCTATTGTTGTTATCGCAGCCCTGATGATCTTAGGACCAGTTATCGGTAACACATTCAGCACGATTAATAAGAGTCTCAATAGCGTATAGTTTCACCGAACTTCTGGTCACCTGCGAGGCCCCATCAATGGATGGGGCCTCGCTTTTTTTTGGGTTAAAGCGTGATCCAGCCTTGCCATTCTAACCACATTAGTATGATAATTATGGAGTTGAATATTATAAGAAGAGGATAATATGAACGATCAGAATCAACCCCCAACTCAGGATCCAAATACCCCTCCTCCCGTATATCGAGATTGGCGGGAGCAGCGACGTGCTGAGCGTCAGGCCCGTCACGAGGCGCGCTGGCAAAGGCATGCTGGCCGCCATTATGGATGGATCGGAGGCTTGTTCCTCGTTTTGCTGGGCGTGGTTTTTCTGTTGCAAAACATGGGCATACCATTCTTTACTAATTGGTGGGCTCTATTTATCTTGATCCCTGCCGGTTGGGCGTATGTCGGCGCTTGGGATATCTACCAGGATAACGGGCACTTCACCAGGGGTGGCGCCTCTTCGCTGACGGTGGGCATCCTGTTTACCTTGCTTGCCTTTGTTTTTCTGCTGAATATAGCGGTCAATTTGTTCTGGCCGGTCCTGCTCATTGCAGGCGGTGTGGCATTACTTTTGACTGGTTTGTTGCCTACATAACCACCCTGCTGGAGTAAGACATCACACCTTTCTGCTGGCGCGTGGTCTCATGGCCGGCACTCCCCCAATGATATTGTATTATCTATTGATTCTTTGAGCGGATAGTATTAGAGGGTTATTCCCGTTACTTTATCCCAAGTATCTTTGGTAATATCGTTCCTAAAAAATACCCGCCTAATCCCGCACCCGCGCCGATCAATAATACTTCCAAACCGCTTCTCAAATATGGGAGCAGTGTGAATTTGGCTTTTGCAATCCCTATGCCGAATAACGCGATTAAAGTCAGGGCGATGGAAGAAATAATCGCATGGATTCCTGTAATGAAAAAATATGGAAAAAGGGGAATGGCGGCACTAATAAGATAGGATGCTCCCATATATAATGCGTCCCCTGTCGGCGTGCCCGTGGGATCGGGATCGATCCCCAGTTCCAGGTTGATCATGATTTTTGTGAATGCGTTTGAATTTCGTGCCAGAATATCTGCAACACGTTGAGAGTCGGCTGTTGACATACCTTCTGTTTTGAGAATTAATTTCATTTCTTCTTTTTCGGCATCCGGGTGTCGGATGATGTGCTTTGTTTCTTTTTCAATTTCAGTATCGTATACCTGCTTCTGCGCTTTGGAGGAAAGATAGGCGCCTGTTGCCATTGAAAAAGCGCCTGCCAGGGCTTCGGAAATTCCCGCTATCAGGACAATATGGTTGTCGTTGAATGCCCCTGCAACAGTCGAAATAACGCCCAGGGGTACCATGAGTCCATCCTGGGCTCCAAACACAAGCTCTCGAATAAGCGAAAGCTTTCCTATCCTGCCTTTCTCACCGAATACATCGCTGGTTCTATGGTGGTGTGCCATAAGTATTACATTCTATCAAAATTACCAATCTTCGTCCAAATCCATCGGGAGGAGTCCACTTCCTCCTGTTTATAATAGCCACGTATGGGAATTGCTTGACTTACCATTCCGAACGGGCGGATGCGTATCAGGGACTGGTGTTAGGTCTTCTTTTTTCCCCAATCGCGATCCAAAGTAACTTTCTCGACGTTATCACCTCATAGGGTCTGACAGGGTAAAATGTACGATTGGGTATGGAGTTTAGCTTTCACAAAGAGGAGATGCCACATGACCACTGATCCATCCTTCCATATGATCGTTGAAGATGTCTTCATGATTCGCGGCCGCGGCACCGTTGTGACCGGAAAGATCGATATCGGTACATTGAGAGTGGGTGACCAGGTCGTGGTCAAGGGGTCGAATGGGCAAAAGACGACGACGGTTACTGGCATCGAAGCTTTTCGAAAAGCTCTGGATCAGGCGAATGCCGGGGATAACGTGGGACTTTTGTTAAAGGATCTATCCAAACAGGATATTCAGCAGGACGATGAGATCCTTGGCCCCCAAAACGACTTTACCTGGAACCCATGAATTTCATATCCAGCAGATGACTTTGCTGAAAAATATCTTATTAAAGCGCACACGCTACGTAGCGTGTGCGCTTTAATATTCACTTATCTCCACTCTCTAAATTATATCTCGCAGAATCTCTCGATCCTTTTCCCAATGATCGCCAGGCTGTCCTCCCAGAATTTCTTCTTTCGTATGTCTATCCCGAACCGTTTCGCCAGGTCCGCCGCATTCGCTTCGCCCGTTGCCGCCAGCAGGTTCTTGTAGTCCTCCACGAATTCCGCCCCGCGTTCCTGGTAGATCGCATACAGTCCGGTGGCGAACAGCATTCCGAATGCATATGGGAAGTTATAAAAGGAAAGGCCGGGAGAATAATAGTGCGGCTTCCACGTCCACATGAACTTCTGCAGGTAGTGC
>CAZPCR010000101.1:0-8851 GCA_964585035.1 uncultured Anaerolineaceae bacterium | reverse complement strand
ATGAGCCGGCGGCGGCTACCATCGTCAGCATTGCCCTTACGTGGGGATGTATGGGAATCATACAATTGGTCGGCCGCGGTGGCAGTCAGCCCCAGATCGCCGGTGGGCACTAAATCAATTAGGAATCATAGATATGACGCATCTAGAACTCTCTCATATTTCCAAGCAATTTGGCCAGACCGCCGTTGTTCAGGATTTCAACCTGGATGTAAAAACAGGCGAGTTCGTTTCTTTCCTCGGCCCTTCTGGCTGCGGTAAAACAACCACCCTGCGCATGATCGCAGGTTTCGAAACACCTACGACCGGCAAAGTCATGCTCGGGGATGCGGATATTACCGACATGGCTCCAAACCAGCGAGATGTGGGCATGGTCTTCCAGGCCTATGCATTATTCCCGAATATGACAGTCGCACAGAACATCGGTTTCGGAATGAAGATTCACAAGGAACCGGAATCTGCCATTAAAGAGCGTGTGATAGAAATGCTTGCCTTGATCCATCTTGAACAAAAAGGGAATAGTTACCCGGCCCAGCTCTCGGGCGGGCAGCAGCAGCGCGTCGCCTTGGCACGTGCGCTGGCCAATCGCCCCAAGGTCCTTCTGCTCGACGAGCCCCTCTCCGCGTTGGATGCTAAGATCCGCGTTTCTCTGCGGGCTGAGATCCGGGCGATTCAGAGAAAACTCGGTATCACAGCCATTTATGTTACTCACGACCAGGAAGAAGCCCTGTCGATCTCGGATCGGATCGTTGTCATGTTCGATGGCAGGATCGAACAAGTAGGTACTCCCTTTGAGATCTACAATTTCCCCCAGACGGCCTTCGTTGCCAGTTTCGTCGGTACCTTGAACACCACCGATGCAGAAGTGATCGACCCAGTGAAGAAATTGATCAAAATCGATGGTGTACAACTTGAGACGGCGGAAGAACTGCAGGGCAGGAAAAAGGGCGATAAGATCAAGATTGCGATCAGACCTGAACGTCTTAATTTCGTATCGGTGGAAAAGAAGGCTAATGTTCTCGATTGCACGGTTGAGAACATCACCTTCCTGGGTTCGGTGGTACGGATTCAGGTGAAGATCGGCAGCAATCGATTCAATATGGATACATTTAACAATCCATTTCTTGAACTTCCCAAGATCGGTGCAAAGGAACAAGTTAGTTGTTCGCGTGAAGCTGTCATAATTTTAAACTCCTGACACCTGAATAGGACGCTGCCCGTAAAATGGAGCAAACTTTTTTTTGGTACCCCATTTTACGGGCAGGCTTTTTTTAATACCCAGTTTATTGCGGAAGGAAAATCTCATGCGTTTACAAGGTAAAAAGATTGCTATTTTGGTCGCGAACGACGTGGAAGACCTGGAATACTATGTCCCATACATGAGGCTGCAGGAAGAGGGCGCAGAGGTCTTAACTGCCGGCCTTGACCTGAAACCTGTGCACGGCAAGAATGGTCTGTTGATTACGCCCGATCGGTTGGTTGAATCTCTCAACCCTGATGAGTTGTTCGCCTTGATCGTCCCGGGTGGGTGGGCGCCTGACAAATTGAGGCGCCACGCGGTTGTGACCGACCTGGTGCGCAAAATGGATGCGGCCGGCAAAACAATCGGGATAATCTGTCATGGCGGGTTGGTTGCTATTTCGGCGGGAATTGTTAAGGGGCATCGCGTCACCGGCTCGTTGGGTATAAAAGATGACCTGGTTAATGCGGGTGCGACCTGGGTGGATATGCCGGCTTTCCGGGACCGTAATCAGGTATGGGGCAGGGTCGTTGCCGATATACCCGACTTTTGCCGTGAATTGGTCGCCGCGCTTGTGTCCAGTGCCGAGCCGGTAAAAAGTAAATGATCCTGAATAGCGTGAAATGAAGCGTAAGCCAGTTGGAAATCCATATAAATGCAAGGCACAGCATTCAATGGCTATTCGAGTATTTCGAATTTAGATTGCCATGATTGAGGGCTTCCCGGGTATTCGACACGCTGCCTGTAACGATAGGAAAGATGAATTTCGGAGAACCGATATCGGTTACAACGCCCTTCGAACCAGACTTAACAAGTCTGGTTTGCATATATGATAAAATTAATTAATTGAAATTTATAATTCTTTACTCTGAGTTGGCACTGCCGCTTTGCAGCCGTCCGATCAGAGTGGGTCACCATTTATTTAATATTGGTCATGGTTAAAGTCTTCGGGTAACAGCAGGATATGGGGCAGATACGCAAGCAGCCGAAAAGATTAAGTTGGTTATACGTGGCGACAAGAAGAAATCCCATGAGAAGCTAGATCGGGAGTGTAGCAATCTTGACTCAATGTGATGTGGTGATCATAGGTGCTGGACCATACGGTCTCTCCGCTGCTGCGCACCTTCGCCAGGTGCCCGGTTTGGATATCCGGGTAATCGGCAAACCAATGTCTTTCTGGGAAAGCAACATGCCAAAGGGCATGCGGCTTCGCTCCGGCTGGACTGCAACAAGTATTGCTGATCCTGATAATTCATTGACTCTGGAGGCATTCCAGACTGCCAATAACATTCAGGTTCCTAGGCCTGTACCCCTGGAACAATTCCTGCATTACGGGCTCTGGGTTCAGAGCCACGCTGTACCCGACCTGGATCAACGCAATATTTCCCTCGTGGCGAAAGGCCCACAGGGTTACCGGCTGACACTCGATGATGGTGAAAAACTGGATTCGCAACGCGTTATTGTTGCCTGCGGCATCGGCCCATTTGCTTGGCGCCCACCGGAATTCCAGGCACTTCCCTCCAGGTTGGCATCCCATACTTCAGAACATCATGATCTTGGGGAGTTCCATGGACAAAAAGTCCTTGTGATTGGAGGCGGACAAAGCGCGCTCGAATCAGCTGCACTTCTTAAGGAGGGCGGCGCAGAGGTTGAAATTATTATGCGCGGGCGTCAGGTTCGATGGCTGCAGGGTCTCGCATCCACCGTGCTCCACCGCAAACTTGGCAAATTCGTCAACCGGCTGTTTTACGCTCCGACGGACGTAGGTCCGGCAGGTATTAGTCAGCTCTTGGCGAGACCACACTTGCTCAGAATGCTCCCTCGCTCGATTCAAAATATACTCTGGAAGCGAGCCATAAGACCGGCTGGTTCGCGCTGGCTGGTTAAGCGACTCGAGGGCGTCCCTTTCAGGTTTGGACGAGCGGTCGTATCAGCTGCAGAGGCCGGAGAACAAGCCAAGGTCATAGTAGACGATGCGTCCGAAATAACCGTGGATCATATTCTCCTGGGCACTGGGTATCATGTGGATATTTCGAAGTACAAATTCCTCTCAGATGACCTGTTGGATTCGATCCAATGTATAAGGAAGGGATATCCTGTGCTCAACGACGGTTTCGAAACCACGGTTCGAGGTTTACATATATTGGGCGCACCGGGAGCCTGGAGCTTTGGCCCACTGATGCAATTCGTGTCCGGCACGCATTTCACCTCACAGTCATTACGCCGCTTCATAACCGATGAAGCCCGGTAACCCCGATCCGGGGATTCCTCAGTTCATACTTAAATTAACTTGATTACGAATATGCCCACGAGACACCTTCGAGGTTTATGGAAGTGAATCCGGACGAGATCGAAGGCACTGGGCGAACGCCCGATTTCCAGGTCGACGGAGTGGGATGCGTCGTCATCGGCGGTGATTACCAGGGACTCGGCATCGTCAGAAGCGCGGGCCGGCATGGCGTGCCAACCTGTATTATTGATGACGAGAGATCTATCGCCCGGTTTTCGCGATACGCCACCCATTCGGTCCAGGTACCGGGTCTTCGTGATGAACAAAAAACGGTCGATACCCTGATTGACATCGGCCGAAAGCTCAGCCTCAAAGGCTGGGTAATTTATCCGACGCGCGACGAAACCGTGGCTGCCATTTCCCGCCACAAAAAGGAGTTGTCGAACTGGTTCCGTGTGCCCACTCCGGATTGGAATGTGACTCGCTGGGCATGGGATAAGCGGAACACCTACCGGAAAGCGGAGGAGCTTGGCATTCCAATTCCCAGGACGTGGTTTCCCGAATCCATCGAAGATCTGGATCGCGTGGATGCCGAATTCCCTCTGATCATAAAACCGTCGATCAAGGAACACTTCCTGTATAGGACCAAAGTTAAGGCCTGGCGAGTCGACAACCGCCAGCAGCTTGTATCTCGCTTTGAGGAAGCTTCGGAATTCGTTCCGGCCGGTGAGTTGATGGTCCAGGATCTCATACCCGGTGGCAGCGAACAGCAATTCGGGTACGCGGCGTTCTTCAAAAACGGAACAGCGATCGGGACCATGGTGACTCATAACAAACGGTGCCACCCGCCTCAGTTCGGCCGGTCCTCCACATTTGTTAAAACCGTTGAGCTGCCCATTCTTGAAGAAATGGCGGAGCGCTTTCTTAACGCCATCGACTATTATGGACTTGCCGAGGTGGAGTTCAGATTGGACCCACGAGATGGGAAGTACAAGCTTCTCGATGTGAATGCCCGCACTTGGGGTTACCACTCGCTCGGTCAGGCTGCCGGCGTCGATTTCTCTTATATGTTGTTTGCAGATCAAATGGGAAAGGTGGTAATTCCCGCGCAAGCCCAGCTTGGAGTATCATGGGTGCGCCTCGTGACTGATCTCCCCGTCGGTATCATTGGCCTCATGCGCCATCAATTGGATTTTTGGGATTATGTTAAATCGGTGGTCGGCGCCCGGGCGGAATCGGTCTTCAGCCTCGATGATCCGCTTCCCGCCATTGCCGAGCTGGCGAATATGCCCTATCTCATCCGCAAGAGAGGGTTTTGAGGATTTCCTGTTTTTCTCTGAGCAAAAAGAGCCGTTTTGGGAGGAATAGTTCGATCTTCAATCCCCGGGCTTATTCATCCTTGATTGATAAAACTGTGGAACGAAAAGCATTTTTCAGGGGTATCGTCAAATCCTGAACTTTTTAAAAACCTACTGCCCCCATAATCTGTTTGCATAATCGAAAAGGGTTAATGCATCCAGGTCCACGCTGACATTCACTGCGCTCTTGGCGCCGTCTGGCCAATGTCCAAACTTGATTAACGGGCCATTCGATGCTTCGATGAAATTGACCAACTGCAATTCGGTAGCCAACCCCGAAAGTTTGGTTTGATCGATATAGGTTACGCATTGATTTGCAAACTCACTGGTATCAAGAATATACCCCTGGTTTTGTAAAAACGATATGATCCGTTTGGGGGTTGTCGACGGCAGGCCAATGAATGGACGGGTGCCGGACGGTACTTGGATGACATTGGAGTGTTGCCTGAAATATTTTTCATCCCCAGTTTGCTGATTTCCATTCGAATCCAAACCTCGAGTCAAAATGGTTGCACGGGGCGAACAGTTAAAGCTGATATTTAAATGGTCTGCCCCATTTTCAATATTGACTTTGAAATTGTCTTTCTCTCTCCACCAATCGCTGATCTCATTCAAACTTGCGATCCATACCGATGGTTGATATTGTTGAATTTCTTGGAAGAGGATTTTAAGCGGTTGTGCACAAAGAAATGCTAGTTCAGAATGAAAGAGTAATGTGAACAATTCCCCGCGCGCATGGATTTTGTTAAATACCTGGCACCAAAATTGTGCAATCTCTTCGGCTCCTTTTTTATAACCGTCATAGAGATCGAGATCCTCAGGAAAGCAAACCGGTATCTCGACCATACCATAATGGTTCCAGGGAATGCATATGGTATCTTCCGATGGTTTTGGCAGGTATATTTTTCGGAGACTGTTCGAAAATTCGCGCCTTTCATAAAGGGCTGAAATATCATCCCAGCTTATGGCCGTATTACTGCTGTAATTAAATGACCCGGAAGGGATCGCTTTTAGCAGGTCTTCACTCCAGCCGAGATATGGACATCGAAAGCCATACGATTTGATCCCATAGTCTTCGAAAGTCCGGCTTGCACGAACTAGCATTTCACCGGCTATCTCAGGGGGGATATGACTGAGATCGATATGTTGATAGCCATGAACGGCAATTTCACAGCCTGAATCCTTTAGGTTAAGAATAACTTGTGGATATCTTTTTAATATGACCGCGGGCACAAAGAAGGTGGGTTTGCTATCAAATTCCGTCAATACTGCCAAACAGGCATTTAATGGGTTGGCTATCTTGCCTGGGAATAGGCCGTATCTGGTTAACAAGCTTATCAAGCGCCGCCAGATAAAACCGGGGTCACGCTTTTTAAACCATTTACCGAGATATGATTTTTGCAAGCAATATGCCTTTAATATGGTTCATTAGGATAGGGGACTTTTTAACCAATTCCTCATTTTCTATTCCGGTTCGCCTGCTTTCCATCTGAGATTAAGAAATCGAAAACTGGGATATTCCGAATCGGATCTGCCTGACGTAGAACAGCCCGGACCAGTCACAATTCCGATCGGTGAATGAGGCCATATTATTTATGCCTTTTGAATTCCATTTATTGCATATATCGCCTTGCATTTATTTCCCGTCTACAAACGGGAAAAAATAAGGTTCCACCTATTTATCCTTCACATAAACAAGATGGGTGTGTAATCGTTAGGATCGCCACATCCTATATAATGAAGACTATTATAAGTCAGAGCTGGCTTCGTCGAGCGTAACCACTCCTTCAACCGTAAACCCCGCCTTTATACATTAGCCAGTCTGGCGCCTCTTCCGCCGGTCTCTCGCATCATACGAATTGGTGGGTTCACCTGAATCAGCCGTTCCTTATTATAGTAAATACCGCATGTCCCGGATAGGGTTTTCTCAGGCGTGCATTTTCCGGTCAACACCTGTTGCCCCAGGCCCCTTTTGATGCCTATCCAGCCACAGATCCATTACTCACCGATGATTTTTACCAGCACCCGCTTACGCCTGCGTCCATCGAATTCCCCGTAGAAGATCTGTTCCCAGGTCCCAAAGTCCAGTTTACCCTCCGTTATTGCTACAACGACCTCGCGCCCCATCACCTGGCGCTTGATATGCGCGTCGGCATTGTCTTCCCCTGTATCGTTATGCAAGTACTGACTCACCGGCTCATGAGGAGCCACCTTTTCCAACCACGCCTCATAATCGTGATGCAATCCTGATTCATCGTCATTGATGAACACAGAGGCCGTAATGTGCATGGGGTTCACCAGACATAGCCCTTCGCTGATCCCGCTTTCGCGCAAGGCCGCTTCGACCTGTGAAGTAATGTTCACAAATCCGCGCCTGGAAGGGATATTGAAAATCAGTTCTTTACGGTAGGATTTCATGATCTTCTCTCGTAAAATAATTTGTTTTCTTCAAAGATTTTACCCGACTCTTACCGATTGATGTCGGTGGCTTTTATCGGAAAAGAGACAGCCCCCACTTTTACCCTCCCCCAAGTGGCCGAGATCAAAACTCCCTAACCAGTGGATGTGGTTAGGGAGTTTTCAATCAAATATAAATGGGCGGGTAATTAGGGAGTAATCCATGCCTTATTTCTCTCCATAATCGTCCTCTTATTATGCATAAATTCTTCATATTTGTTCATTATCCTTGCAAGAATGAATGAAAGATGTACTCGCGTAATTACTATGATGTTTTCTGAAATTTATCCAGTCCGCTGAGTATCAAACCTTTAAGCAGTTGTAGAGTTGAGCCGAGAATAGGATCATGTTTCTGACCAAGGATATACCACCATGTCGTTGAAATATTTCAAATTTCATTTTGCGATTTTAGTCATCTTCGGTATTGCCACCCAGGCTTGTGGGGTTTCTCAAAAAGCCACACCTGCCTTGGCGGAATCACCAGCTTCATTTACAGCTACCGCGGATGTCCAAAAAATAATCCCTACCGCAACCGCAAGGGCAACTGCAACCGCATCTACAAACGCAACTCCGACAATTGCTGTCGTACCTTCTCCGACCAGCCCAACCGTTACGGTTACTGCTGTCAATGGGAGGTTGGCAATTCGGAGCGGACCAGATATGACCTTTGACGCAATCGCAACGCTAAACCAGGGGGAGACGGTCACTGCTTTGGCTCGCAGCATCCTGAATGGATGGGTGCAGATATCCATTCCTTCCCAGGAGGGGAAAACAGGCTGGGTTTCGACCCTGACAGATTATTCCACCGTGAGTGGAAACGTACTCGATCTGCCGAGGATAGATGTAGTGGAATGGCCTGTTGGATCGTATCTAGTTAACTGCACAACTCATCAAATGGTGGTGGAACCCGAAGATAAAACGCTTGAGCCTGTTAGCGATTCTCCTAAAAATCGCGTCTGGTTTTCACCAGGCTTATACAAAATCTATGATTTCGATGTATCTGGTCATCCACAGGTAAAGGACCTCGATTTGCTCTCACGTACAGAAGTAAAGATCATTAAGGACGGAGATGGACAGCAATCAGAATGTCCTTAATTTAGGTTATCGCACAAGGCCTAAGATTTATTTAGGATTGAAGTGAGGTCGCGCTACGCTTGGCTCTCCAGGACCATCGCTATCACAGGAATCAAAAATGAGCGTTCAAAGTTTTACGCGATCGAATCGCAAAAATAATATCATATGAATAATATATGAATAACAAATTAATACCCTTTGTACTAATCACATTGTTTTTGAGTGGGTGTGCGTCAGCTACAAGTAGCTCATCGAATGGGACGGCCACACCGATCGCCTCAGTTACAGAAACCGCTACCCCGCTGCCACCCACCCGAACTCCGGTCCCGACAGCGACTGCAATTATGTCGCCCACACCCGATTTCAGTTTGGTAGGCTTGCCGGTGGAACAGGTGAGTAATGTAGCATTTGATTTTGTTGCTCAAATGTGCAATGCCGAGTGGTCCACCCGCGGTCAGCAATTGGCCTGTCCCGGCGATGAGAGTGAGAAGAACA
>CAZPCR010000100.1:0-8871 GCA_964585035.1 uncultured Anaerolineaceae bacterium | reverse complement strand
AAGCCATTCGGTATTTCCAATAATTTCGATAAGCTGCGATTTGATTTTTTGAACAATTGAGTCGAATCCTTTGGGAATTCGTCCCTGGTCGAGATCTTTTTTGAGGGCAAGAATTTCCTCATGACGCGAATCTACCAGGGGCAGTTTCGTAAAAAGGATCTTTGGATCGATCTGCTCTCCGCGCCCTGCAATAATTCGAACACGATGGCCGTCATTAGCCATTAGATGTGCGTGACTGTCAATTACGCTTTCCACACCGCCGATGAATGGCGGCGCAGCATAATGGATAAGTGCAATTTCCATACTTCAGCTCCTCACATCTTCACCCGTAAGGGATTGGAATAGTGCTTGCAACTGGTGTTCGAGAAACGCGAAGGAATAATATCGTTTCGCAAGTTGATAGTTGTGCTCCGCCATCTCATTTGCTAATTTGGGATTATGTAGCACCTTTTGGACCTCCGTGATCGTATCGTCAGTTAGGAATCCATCGAGCCCTATGGCCTGGAATCCTTTCGGCTTTATATCAATGGCAAAGATCGTATAATCATTGACCAGGATGGGTCGGTGAAAATAGACCGACTCCAGGAAGGCATTCCCAAAACCTTCCAGCAAAGACGGGTAGGTGATAATGAATATACCTTTCTTCCGTCCGGTGTCCTGCCGCGCCGGTCACTTATGATATCGGAGACAAATATGGTAGAGACACCCAGGAGCTGGGAAAAAGAACGGAGATGTTTTTCATACTCATCGCCTTCATCTCCGCTCGCATAAGATATGACTAAACGAGCGGGTAGGGGCAAACGGCGCACCAGCTCGAAAGCATGTTCGATCCCCTTCCGTTGAACGATTCGTGTAGGTTGGAGGAAGAAATATTCCCCTGAATTAATTTGCAAGTCCGATTTAACGGTTGAGGCATACTCATCCGAAGGAAGTGGTGGATTGTCAAAATCCATTACATTGGGGATCAACAACGCCGAGATGCCTCGTCGAAAACTGAGCTGGGCGGCAGCCGGAGAATTAATGACGACATGTTTAATACTGGGAAGGCGGGGCGGAAAACACATGTCCAGATAATCCCAAACACAGTTGACCAGGAAACGCCTTCTCTCCCAGTACAGGTCGTGATGATGGGCAATCGTATGGATGCCTGTTTCAGAGATAAATTCAGTTAAGGCGATACCAAGGGGGATATTCAGAGTAATGGCCAGGGCGTTCTCGACCAGCAAAATATGGATATCAAATTTTCTGGTGAACTCATACAATTGGGCTTTAAGATATTCAGCGAGATCTCGAATATCCCTCGTTAACTTTTGTGGACGATTTGGATTCGAAAACGCTCCTTCATAAGTCTCAACGATGGCAGGATGAGCGAAATGAGCCTCCGATACGACAAAACTTATATTTTCAGATCTGTCGCATAAACCCGCGAAATAATAGCTTTTGTGATTTAGTCGCTCAAGTATACGGCTCCACTTCTCAGCCTCCAGAGAAACTCCATCCGTGCCCTCGAAACGCGTTGAAACAAATCCGATACGCAAATTATTAGGGGGTATGGAATTCGAAGAAACCATGACCAATACTCCAATTATTAGTTGGCCAACCACGCCGATTGATAAGGCGCTAAAGTAAACGTTAATGATTTTTCTACCTCGAATTGTTCACTACTAATCAGATCAAGCAAATTCATCGGATATTTATAAGGTAAAAGAGATAGGTCCATATTAATCAAAATCGTTTTGGCACCTACGTTATGAAAACAAAACACCGATTTCTCAGAGTATTTGTCTATGCGCAAGATCCCAAATACTTCGGTATTAACTTTTAACACATGCTGTTCGCTTTGTGGTTTAAATGCCGGGTTCTGTGTACGCATAGATATCAAACGTTTAAGATGAAAAAAAACTTGCGCACGTAAGGATTGAGTATTTTCTAGCTCGGCTTGGAGGACGCTTCGATTAAGTTTTTCGCGGTTGATGGATCGGTTATGCCCCGTTTGGGTTACACCCTCTAGCCATCCACGCGAGCCAAACAAGCTGTGGAAATATATGCCCGGCACACCTGCAATAGACAGCAAAATTGCATGGGCCGTAATAAACCTTTTTACCATTATATCCACGGGTTCGTCAGGATTGGATAATGCATCCAGATAATTAATATTCAGTTCATAAGGACTTTGTACCCCACTGGAATCAGTTTTAAATGACACCAATCCCCCGCGAACTTTGGTTCTTAGCACTAAGTCTTCAATTTCTGCATCTGTGAGTATTCCGCGTACCGGGTTTAACCCTATCCCATCATGGGAGGCAAGAAAATTGAAATAAGTAGTCTGCTCCGAAGGCGATTTCAAATCCGAGGCCCAGCGTGAAAGCACTTGTGCATCTTCGGTATAAAATGTATGAAGAACAAGAGGTGGTAGTGGAAAATTGTAAACCAACTGAGCTTCATTGGTCCCATCGCCAAAATATGAGATATTTTCATCGTGTGGGATATTCGTTTCCGTTACCAGCATCACTGTAGGAACTTCTTCATCCAGCACAGCCCGGATCAATTGTACGATCCAGTGGGTTTGCCGTAGATTTATGCAGTTAGTTCCGATTTCCTTCCATAAATAAGCTACTGCGTCTAATCGAATGAAATCCGCGCCTTTTTTGACATAATCCAACAATATATCCAATACATCCAGCAGTACGGCAGGATTATGGTAGTTTAAGTCGGCTTGGTCCGCGCTGAAGGTCGTCCAGATTTCCTTCGTTCCGCTTGAAGTTTTAAAGGTAGTCAAAAGGGGTAAGGCTCGGGGACGAACAACACTTGAAAGATCCGGAGACCCCACGACCTCAATAAAATAATCGTATAAGTCTTTATCGTTTGATAAAAACCTTTTGAACCAGGGGCTTTGAACAGAGGTATGATTAATAACAGCGTCGAACATAAGCCTGAAATTTGTACTTAGAGATTTCACGTCATTCCAACTCCCGTATTGGGAATCTACTTCCTTATAATCAACGACAGAAAAGCCGTCATCGGATGACGACGGGAAAAAGGGGAGGAGATGGATGCCAGAGACTATCCCCTGTAGAAAATGTTCACAAAATTCCCCAAGGGATTGGAGGGATACTCGATTTGTTTCCAGGACTTGATCTGGATAAACAATCAAAATAATCTCTTGTTCGTTTAGGCCGGAAGATGGATGATTCGGTAAATGTCCACGATATTTTTCAAGGACCGAACTGAGACGCTCAACTATTTGGTCGGCGATGATTGGATAATAAATCTGGTTCAATAAATGGCGAATTCTCTTCTTATTTTTCATATTCCTATATAACAATCAAATATAAGCCATTAATTATTTATTTAAACCAACTTACACGTCATCCAATTCAATTTTGTTTATATATAAACCTGTGGGTTGACGCAGTTTGGCAATCGCTCTCCTCTCAATCCGGCAATTATGTTTTGCGCGGCGAGAACAGACATTTGGTCTCGCGTCCACTTACTGGCGCTTCCAAGATGAGGGACAACAATACAGTTTGCCAGGTCCAATAATGGATGGCCTAATGGCAGTGGTTCGGGATCAGTAACATCGAGTGCAGCGGCAAAAATCCGGTTTTCTTTCAAGGTATCGGATAATGCCCGAGTATCTATGACCGGACCCCGGGATGTATTTACCAATACAGCATTCGGTTTCATCATCCTTAACGTTTCACGATTGATCATATGGCGTGTTATAGGAGTTAATGGAACGTGCAGGGAAATAAAATCAGACTCATGCAATAATGTTTCCAGGTCTACCGGCGTTGCACCAAAAGCGGGTTTCGCGGATGGGTCATGATAGATCACATGTAAATCAAAACCTGTCGCTCTTTTCGCCATCGCTTGGCCTATTCGTCCAAACCCGACAATTCCAAGCGTGGAACCAACAATGTCGGCACCGAGCAAAAGCTGCGGATCCCATGTTTTCCACTTTCCATCCTTAACAAAACGTTCACCCTCAACAATTCGCCGAGCAGCAGACATCATTAGGGCGAAAGCCATATCAGCGGTGGCGTCTGTAAGGACTCCGGGAGTATTCCCCACCGGAATCTTATGGTTCGTAGCAGCCGCGACATCTATATTATCTACGCCAACCGCAAAGTTACTGATCACTTTTAAGTTAGGGGCTATATCCATTAGTTCGGCATCAACGCGCTCTGTTAACGCAGAGAGTAATCCGTCTACCGCCTTCACTCGGTCAAGGAGTTCAGCTCGGCTGGGCGGTATTTCACTCTGCCATACATCTGCATCACAGAAATCCCGAACCAGGGCCACTCCTTTTTCAGGGATTTTTCGGGAAACGAAGACTTTGGGGTTCATCATGAGCAAAGTATACTTCAAGCGTGGATGCAGATCGATTTCTCACTACCAGTCTCCAAGACCCTCGGATACCTCGCATCCTGGCCGCTGCCGTCGAAGCAGTCGAACCAGGTAGAATAATCACACAATGGCTTGAGAAGACAACGCTACCAGAGCATAATCGCGTTTTTTTATTGGGGATTGGTAAGGCCGCCGAGCCAATGACAAGAGCCGCGGCAGCCTTTTGTAAAGATTTTACAGACGCTCTTATCATCACAAAACATTCATTATTCGCAATCGACAATAAGCCCTTACTCCGGATTCCAAAGCGCGTAACTATTTTAGAAGCCGGCCATCCCGTCCCCGATGACCGTAGCGTGGCCGCCGGGAAAGCCGTATTGGAGTTTATCTCACGCGTCCAGGAAAATGATTTATTAATTTGCCTCATCTCGGGGGGAGGTTCCGCGCTTGTGGTCGCTCCACGCAAAGGGCTCTCTTTAATAGATATACAGTTATTGACGAAATCAATGTTAGCAACCGGAGCGAACATCGATGAAATCAATATCCTCCGTTGTCAGCTTGACCTCCTCAAAGGAGGAGGCTTGGCTGCCGCGACTAAAGGAAAAATATTGAGTTTGATCCTTTCCGATGTAATTGGGGATCATCTAGATGCAATCGCATCGGGTCTGACTGTACCGAGCCAACGATCCGTTGAGCAAATTCGGGGTACCTTGAAAAAATATAATATTTCCAAACTGTTATCGAATTCGAAATTAAAAATAGTTGAAGGTGAAAAAAACCTGATTCCATCAGTTTCCGATCGTATAATGAACGTAATAGTAGCCAACAATAAATCAGCTCTCCTAGCGGCGAAGGAAAAAGCTGTGGCCGAAGGGTTCTTCACGGAAATTATCAATACCAATCTGCAAGGGGAAGCACGTAAGGTCGGGAATCAGCTGGCAGAAACCTTGCGCACAGCAATGATGCAAAAGCCGTTACCTTTTTGTTTAATACACGGTGGGGAGACAACAGTCACAATTCATGGGATTGGCAAAGGTGGACGTAATCAGGAACTGGCTCTCAGCGCAGTGGAAATAATGGATGACCTCAAAAATGGAATGCTTATATCTCTCGCTACAGACGGCAACGATGGGCCTACAGAAGCCGCCGGCGCAGTCGTTACTGGACAAACTAATATGAGAGCAGAAAAACTCAGAATGTCCCCATCCGAATATTTATCCAGGAACGATTCATTTCCATTTTTCGATTCGCTTGGGGACCTTATTAAACCAGGTTACACCGGAACCAACGTCAACGACCTGATTTTCCTTTTCGGGCTTTGATACAATTGAAATCATGACAAAGATTAAGCAACCCAATTCAAATATGTGTTTTATTTGCGGGTTAAAAAACCCCATCGGGTTACACTTACATATATACGAAACCGAACCAGGGGTCGTGGAATCCAACTATATTGCGCCAGAACATTTTCAAGGCTATCCGGGTGTGCTCCACGGGGGAATTGTAGGCGCGATTTTGGATGAAATATCCGGACGTTCTCAAATGGGTTCCGACATTTTAGCTCCTCGGTTTATGTTTACCGCCCGACTGGAAGTCAAATACCGCAAAAACGTACCGATCGGCAAGCCGCTTCACATCATCGGCAAAGCGGGAAAATCTAAGGGCAAAACCGCAGAAGCGTGGGCTGGTATTTTCGATGAACAAACTGATGAGTTACTCGCTGAAGGCAATGCTTTACTTATCAATGTTCCCAGCGAACAATTTGATCTTTCAAAGCTGGGAGAACTGGGTTGGAAAATCTATCCAGATGAGTCTATTACTGAATAAGCGCGTAACAACAGCGTCACTTACCCTTGTACATACAAAACAGGATAAATATCCCGCATATCTTGTATAATGAAACTCCTTATTAGCAGATGAAATTGGTGGAGCTTCTATGATTACAACTTATCATCGCCCTCGAACTCTTGAAGAAGTTATTACTTTAATTTCTCGTTCAAATACCAAGACTTTACCCTTGGGAGGCGGGACCCTTCTTTCGCATTCGCAGGTAGAACCTGTTGAAGTCGTAGACTTGCAAGCCCTCGGATTAAATCATATTAAGAAAAACGGCAACAGCCTGGAAATGGGTGCTACGACAACCCTCCAACAACTGCTTGAGAATCCCGATTTCCCAAATGCCTTCCAGCCCGCTTTAAAACTCGAAGCTCCCCTCAATATAAGGAATGCAGCGACTGTCGCAGGTACTCTTGTCGTATCAGAGGGTCGCTCAACCTTTGGCACGATAATGTTGGCTTTGGATGCGAAAATCATCATTCAACCTGATGACCAGGAATTGCTGATTGGCACTCTCCTGCCACTTCGCGAGAACTTTTTACGGGGAAAGTTGATTACCAAAATTGTTATACCCTTGAATATCAAAGTCGCTTTTCAATATGTAGCAAGAACCCCATCGGATAAGCCCATTATATGTATGGCATTGACACATTGGCCATCCGGTCGTACGCGCCTTGCGGTGGGTGGATACGGCAAAATGCCGTTGCTTGCTATGGACGGAACAGAATCCGTGGGTCTTGAAGCAGCCGCACGTAATGCATTCAATGATGCCAACGATAATTGGGCAACCGCGGAATATCGCCAGGAAATTGCGGGTATTCTGGTAAATCGCTGCCTTGCAACAATAGATTCTACGAACGAATAAATGCAAAAAACTCTTTTACGCATTAAGAGTATTGAAAGTTACAAATGGATAATGGCAATTGCCATTTTAGCAGCGGGTGTTCATTTCGCATTGATTTTATTTGTAATTTTTTCGCGGATTAATTATCGCTACGATCTTGAATGGATGGAAGGGGCTTCTTTATTACAAGCCTATCGTATTTCTATGGGGCAAAGACTTTATCTCCAACCTTCGTTAGAATATATACCGCTAATCTACCCGCCATTATATTTTTATTTATCCGCTATCCTTGTCAAAATTATCGGCATAAGCTTCCTCCCCTTACGGATCGTTTCATTTGCATCCACCCTGGGATGCTTCCTCATCATCTATTATGCTGTTAAGGATAAAACCGATTCGGCGTTGATAGGTTTCGTTGCTGCCGGCTCGTTTGCCGCAACATTCAGGTTGGGGGGAGCCTGGTTCGATATTGCCCGGGTGGACATGTTGTTCATTTTTCTCTGTCTGGCAGCCGTATATTTTCTTGGAAAACACAGCATAAAAGACTCGATAGTTGCGGGGATCTTGTTCTCACTCGCCTTCCTAACAAAACAAACTGCCATTTCGATTTTTGCTGTTATGGCGCTATCGACATTTATCTTGTTTAGAAAACAAACAATTCCATTTGTTGGCAGTTTCATAATCCTGACGTTGTTTGCTTATGTTTATTTTAATGTTTCAACAAATGGCTGGTATCAATATTACATCCTCACACTTCCGGGAAGTTACCAAATTAGGTGGTCGTCTCTCCTCAGCACTCTCCAGACTGGGTTTGAAGTTGAAGCCGTGATTATATTAATCGGTTATATTCCATTATTATTGAACATCCGCAAACTTATTCAAGATAAACTGCACCAACATTATTATTTTGCGTCGGTTGGTTTTATCGGTACATCCGTCCTTGCTCGAATTAACCACGGCGCTTACGATAACACCTTAGTTCCTGCATACGCAAGTATCGCAATCCTTTTTGGGTTGGGGATAAGGTGGTGGGTTTCCCGTTTTGAATTACGGAGTGGCCGTAATAAGCTATTCCTACCATTAATGTGGCTGGCGATCAGCTTACAGTTTATATGGTTGGGATACAATCCATTTTCCCAAATACCAACACAGGCCGACCGCATGGCTGGTGACGCCCTCGTCACTGAAATACATAATGTTCCTGGAGATGTTTTGGTTCCTTACGATAACTATCTGTCGTTATTTGCTGGGAAAAAAACCTATTTTCATTTTGTGGCTTTCAATGATGTTCGAAGCCTTCGTACAAAAACGCGGCCCGATTTGAGGAATATACTTCAACAGTTTCACTCTACACCTTTTAGCCTACTAATCATGGATTTACCGGATAATTTCATACAAAACAACCACTGTGCAAGTTCTCAAGTTATCCAATATGCATCAGCTACAACTTTTTACCCAATTACGGGCTATTCAGTTCGGCCTACAACCGAATATTTTGATTGCTCTTAGTTTGCAATTCAAGAGTCTTAAATATATGGAAAGAAATGGTCATGGATATCAATCTAATCATTAATTTAACCAAATATAAAATTGAGATAAAGGCGGGCGAAACTCTCCTTTCTGCTATTCGAGGACTTGGTATCTTTAGCGTTAAGTTCGGCGATGAAGATGGATTTACCGGAGCAGACACTGTTCTGCTGGACGGGAAACCTATCAACGCAGGATCGATGCTGGCAGCACAAGCTGAGGGGCACAATATCGCAACCATCGAATCGTTGGGCGAACACCCGGACCAAGGCTGGCTTAAGACAGAGGGTCTACATCCCTTGCAGCAAGCCTTC
>CAZPCR010000099.1:0-8925 GCA_964585035.1 uncultured Anaerolineaceae bacterium | reverse complement strand
ATCCAATAACACACATACCATAAACAACGCACATCCGATCAAAACGCCATCGTACCCGTCGAGTCAAGTGACTTTGTCAAGCGGCAGGACGTCCACCTGTAGATCTTTCTTTGTGATCTCTTCGCCGATGGCCTGGGCAACCTCAACGGTTGTCCCGGAAAGAGTGGCATAGGTAATGAGGATTTTATTTACCATAAATTTTTCCTTATATAAGCTGTCATCAAAGGTCTTAAGAGAAAATGGTTTTTATTCTCCTATATATTTTAGTTTTGCAAAACAAAAGAATCCCCCGCCTACGGGAGAGTCTTTGTCCTGGTCAAGTGGATAGGATTATGCAATATTGGGATCATCCTGCATTACCGCGTGTCGAAATTTTTTGGTTAATCTTCTCTTAAATTCTGAAAATGAAAAACCAAAGCGATTGTTAAAAGATTTAAGCTGTATGTAATTTCGGTAGGAACCAGCCGCATAGTCCGCCGAAGATACCGGTGGAGATCGATACTTCTACAAAGTGATACATGCTGACGGTGGCAGGCATCAGCGGGTTTGCAAACGCCAGTTGCGCGGTGGGAAGCAGTCCTAGGGCTAGGATGGAAAGCGCTACCAACTCAATCCGTCCTCCAGAGAAGCCTTTGAATAATGGGACAAGACATAATATCCATAAAACGCCGCGAAAGTATTGGAATACCGGCAGTTCCGGGTGCTGCATCAGGGACAAACCCCACTGCGCTGTAAATGAATTTAATAAAGCAGGGCCGCCGTAGAATAAACGCAATTCCTGCGATTGCCATGCTACATAATAACCGAAGACCATATAAAGGATGATATATATCACCGGCAGCCAGGCGCCCGTCTTGACGGCTTCGTCAGGTGTGATTTCGAACATCGGCTGGGACCGGGAGTTTTTGGAAAACCCACCTGCCATCAAGGTGACTAAAAGAGTGAACAGGGTGGAAGTGATCAGGCCCCGTAGCACTAATAGATATATCGTAAAATTCCCATGCAGCTGTGGGAAAGCGGAAATGAAATATCCTGTTTCGATCTGGGTCATGAAGGTTTGAGCACCGAACGAAAGCACCAGAAGCTGCATCCACATGGCGAAGCCCTTGGAACTGGAGCGGCGTGCCGCCCAGACCAGGATCAACGCATTGACTGCGCCATTTACCAGCAGTGCCAGGGGCATGGGAAGAAACCCGCTGGCTGGCGCTGCCGCCATGATCTCTTTTGGCAGCGGCAGCAGCCGGTTGTAAACGATCAGGCATATAAGAAAACCGATCAGCGCGCCCAGCCATTGAAAAAATATGGCAAAAATAGTCTTCAAGTTCATGGGTCGAGTATTCATGGATTTTTCCTTGACATAAAGCTTTAATTTTGCAGACCGGCAATGCTCAGCGCGGTAACGCCTATGCCAAGCAAAAACATTCCGGTAACCGGTGTAAGCGTACGTAAAATGCTCATTACGATCACTGCAACACCCATCGCCAGGGCAATGGCTTGTAAAATGGTTTTGGGAAGGTTTGATTTCATTTTTTGGCTCCTCTGTATTATTTATTCATCCAAATGATATGCCAATTCCGGAATTTAATCCCCCGCTGGAAGGGTAGTCTCCCCCCTGGTCAGGCGGACAGGTTAAAGAAAGAGTATAAACCTGACCTTGATCGGATCGCGTTCATCTTGATGAATAAGATTGCTAAAGTAATGATCAGAAAAAGGATCCCGAACGCGATCTGGGGCTGTTGTGGTGCGACCACAAAGATCAAGACCACAGTTTCCATGACCAATACCAATCCTTTCCCCCAGTTATCGCCAAATGACAGGAATCCGGCCGCGATAATGCCCCACCATAAAAACCCTGCCATGGCAGACCAGGCATCGGCTGTGAAGCCAATGATAAAAGCCGCGTACGTGAGGGGGATAAGCCCCCACCACCAACCCCGGCGCCGTACGAACAAAACAAAAGCAATTCCCAATGTCGCGCTGATCCAACCGATTGCCGAAAGTATTTGAGGGATGGGGTTCGCATTCAAGCTTCCTTCGGCGCGCTCTTTGATGCCCAGTAGCAATCCTCGTTCCATGACGAAATGCATCCAATCGTAGGAAAGTTTGCTGATGATCTCAAACGGCCAGGAAGCCGGGGCCGTGCGTGTGCGAAGGAGCAGTCGGGAAGTTTGGGAGTTGACGGGAAGAACGGTTATTGACCCCCACAAATAAAGCGATTTTCCGTTCTCGTACGCTTCGATATGCCAGTTGGATTTCTGTCCGTATAGATTTCCACCTGCGCCTAGAACGACCTCGCCCGGTCGGCGGGATTGCCATTCGGGTCGGATCGCGTTTACATTATGGATGTCCGCCAGCGTCAGGTTTTCGAGCCAATCATTGCTGTAAAAACCGGCGCGTTCCTGGCCGATCTGCAGCACCCACTTCCAAACCTCATCGGCAGGGGCGTGGATGGTCACCGCGCGCGTGGATTGAGTGCCAACGACTTGAACAATTCCGTCGCCCGGCAGTGGCATCGTCAGTTCGGCGTCCGTCGCACCCCAGCGCATCATCCAGGGATAAAGGATCAATAGATAGAAAGCTACGAAGACGCCAGCGGTCACAAGCACAACCCGCCAGTTATAAAGTTTTACTAATTTGGAATCCATTATTTATCAACCAACTGGTTTCAAAAGAGGATCGGGGTTTACATTAACCTGATAAATGATGCCTGGCCGAATCAAATTTTATTACTATGGAAGTGTAGTTCGCAGGCAAACCAAAGGCTTAATTTTTCACTGAACTATTTCGATACCTGGAAAAATAGGGTTCGAAACTTTCGAACGAGGGGGTGGAAACTTTCAGGCGTTGTCCCTCCGCTCGAACATCATAGTATTGGGTGATGAGTTCTTCACGCCCATGCGCGATGTTCTCTTCAAAAAATTGTTGAATGGATGGAGTCTGGTATTGGCTCTTAACCAGGGGCAGCAGCATGAAAATGGGGAGGCTGTTCACCAGTCGAATATTGAGCGGGGCCGCACGGGCCAGATCGATGCCGCGTGCCTTGCAGGTCTTTAATTCTTCACGCGTCGCCAGGATCGCATCCTTGATTGTATCGGGATCGTTTGCAAAGGCTTTCGTGGATCCTGCCTTGAGGATACCGCCGATAACGCCCAGGAATTCCACATAATGGATGGCCAACCAGCCCAGGATGTCGTGACTGATGACCGGTTTTAAGTTGGCTTCCTTGAATATTTTAACGATAGTCTCGAGGCGCGGCGTTGTCCGCCCGTCTTTTTCGCCGAGCATCGTCACTAGTCCCGGAGTATCGAAGAAGATACACTCGATTTGATCGTTGTTTCGCCAACCGCCCACTAATCTTGAGAAACCAAAAAGATACTGTCCCGCAGGTAATTGTTTTTGTATTCTTTCATCGCCCCACCAGTTGTTTCCAAAAAAAAGTACGTTCGCCTTTCCAATATTTTTTGCCAGGAGTGGCAGCGTATCGTCCAGTTGTTGAGCTCTCACACAGACCATGATGAGCTCATATCCGGCTTCTGGATTTAATTCATCGATGAGGGTCGGATGGTAGACTGTTTCCAGGGGTGACGTTTGCTTGTTTCGTTCGTCCCTGTATCGAATGCGTATGCCATTCTTCTCAAGTTCTGCAAGCCGGCTCTTCCGCACAAAAAGGGTAACATCCTGACCCGCCTTCGATAGTTGCCATGCGTAGGCGGTTCCGACCACTCCTGCGCCCAGGATAAGGATCTTCAAATTGTACTCCTGAAATTTTAAAGTTGCACTGGGCCATAGCCCTTTAGTTCAAGCTGGAACTGCCATCTCTTCTTGCGCGTAATGGTAACCGCGTTTCAGAGCTTCGTAATTCTTTGGCAGGAGATGTTTATGCCTGGCGGGTAAATGATTTTCTAGCGCCTTCTCGACGTCTTTCAAGGTGATCTCGGGCAGCGCCGAGAGCAGCGCGCCGACCGCCACCATGTTTATCAATTTCTTGTCGCCGATCTCTTCGGCGATTTGGCTGCAAGGCACCAGGATGACGCGGATGTCGTTTCGTTTCGCTCCGCGGTCCACCATGGACTGGTTGACCACCAAAGTCCCGCCTTTTTGCAGGGTCCCTTCATATTTATCGAAGGAAGGCAGGTTGAGCGCGATGCCCAGGGGAGGATGTTCCACCAGCGGCGAGCCGATTTCTTCATCTGCGATAACGACGGTGCAGTTGGCTGTACCGCCGCGCATTTCGGGACCGTAAGAGGGGATCCAGGTCACTTCTTTACCGGCATCCATCGCCGCGTACGCCATAACCTGGCCGCTGAAAAGTACACCCTGTCCGCCAAAGCCTGCGATAATGATTTCTTTTTGCATGGTTCACTCCGTTTGCAAGATCCCAATCTTGAATATCGAATATCTTATTCTCTATATCTTTATCTGTGCGATACCCGCCGCCACTTTGAAATCGCCCAACGGATAGTAGGAGACCATCTTTTCTTCAACGAACTTGAGCGCCTCCACCGGCGTCATGCCCCAATTGGTGGGACAGGTCGAGAGCAGCTCAACCAGCGAAAAGCCGAGTCCGCGCACCTGTGCTTCGAAAGCGGTACGGATGGCTTTCTTCGCAAGGCGGATGTTCTTCGGATCATGCAGCGAGCGGCGCACCACGTATCCGGCGCCATCCAAAGTGGAAAGCATTTCAGAAACCCGGATGGGGTAACCCTGTGTTTCCACATCCCGCCCGCTCTGGGAAGAGGTCGTCTTCATACCCGGCAGTGTGGTCGGAGCCATCTGTCCGCCGGTCATGCCGAAGTTGGCATTGTTGATGAAGATCACAGTGATGTTTTCGCCGCGTGCCGCAGCGTGCACGATCTCAGCCATGCCGATCGAGGCCAGATCACCGTCGCCCTGATAGGCGAAGACCACGCGGTCCGGCAGGACGCGTTTGATGCCGGTCGCCATGGCGGGGGCGCGTCCGTGCGGAGCTTCCACAAAATCGGTATCGAAATAGTTGTACGCGAAGACCGAACAGCCCACGGGTGCGACGCCGATAGTCCGGTCGAGCACACCCATTTCCTCCAGCACTTCGGCGATCAGGCGATGAGCCACGCCGTGTGTGCATCCGGGACAGTAATGGGTCGGCGTATCGGTGAACCCTTCGGGCCGTTCATAAACCAGGTTATTCGGGGAAGTTGATACCATCTTTACCTCACGATGCGGATTCTACGAGAGCGTTTTGGAAAACCAGGATCAACCGGAGCCATTCCTATGGGTTTATCTCTGTTCACATAGTACCCGTAGGGTATCTCCGGTCGGTATCCCGGACGAGGTTATTTCACTGCGGTCATACGCTCGAACCAGGCATCACGCGGATTGATATTCACGTTCAGCTTGCTCGAAGTGATGCGCTGGATCTCGCCCATGATCTCATCTGGGAAGGGAACCACGCCGCCCATGCGTCCATAAAACTCGATCGGGACACGTCCCTGTACGCATAAACGGACGTCTTCCAGCATTTGACCGGAGTTCATTTCAACGACCAGGAATCCGGTTACATGCCCAACCAGCTTTTCGATCGCTTCACGCGGAAAGGGGCTGACGGTTACGGGTCGCAGCAGTCCAACTTTGATCCCTTTTTCGCGCGCCGCGCGCACGGCAGAAAGGGCCACGCGTCCGGCGGTGCCGAATCCGATAATGACAAATTCGGCATCATCGAGGAAATATTCCTTATAACGGACTTCATTGGCCTGGATCTGTTTCCAGCGTTCGAGCAGACGCAGGTTGGTTACTTCTTCGGCGAGCGGGTCCAGGTATATGGAAGTCAGGACGCGGCGTTGGCGCTTGCCCATCCGTCCATTGGTGGCCCACTCCCAATCTTTGCGTTGGACAGGTTGCATTTGCGGGAATTGAACGGGCTCCATCATCTGGCCGATGCAGCCGTCCATGATCATCATGCAGATCGTCCGATATTTTTCGGCGAGGTCGAAAGACAGTCCCATCAGGTCTATGGCTTCCTGTACCGAGGCAGGCGCCAGCACGATATTCCGATAGTCGCCATGTCCACCGCCGTGCGCGGCCTGGTTGTAATCGGCCTGCGAAGGTGCGATGTTACCGAGGCCCGGTCCAGCGCGCATGACGTTCACTAGCACTGCCGGGATTTCTGTGCCTGCAATATAAGAAAGACCTTCCATCATGAGGCTCACGCCCGGGCTGGAAGATGAAGACATTACACGCACGCCTGCGCAGGCGGCGCCGTATACCATGTTGATGGCGGCCAGTTCGCTCTCGGCCTGCACGAAGGTCCGGCCGAGTTCGGGCATGCGCCGCGAAAGATATTCGAGGACTTCCGTCTGTGGAGTGATAGGATACCCGAAATAGGCTTCGAGGCCGGCTCGTACCGCGGCTTCTGCGATGGCCTGGTTGCCTTCCCACAATTCACGCGTCATAAGATTCTCCGATCATTTTTGGATGCATCCCGAAGTCCAGAAATCACTAGGCCGCGACAACCGCGGCCTTGATGACTTCTCGATAAACTGTGATGGCTGCGTCAGGGCATACCACCGCACAGATAACACACCCCGTGCAGCCGTCTTTGAACGTGTGCGCGGGGTGGTAGCCCTTAGGCGTCAGCCGGGACATATCCAATTCCATGACCTCCTGTGGACAGGAGTTGATACACAACTCGCAGCCTTTACAGTACTGGTCGCTGACCTCGATCCAACCTTTTGCAGGCATTCAGCCTCCTTAAATAAGAAGTTGGAGATAATTTAGCCTAATTGTGTCCGCTTCAGGTCGGGGCGGATAGTGCCATGCGTCATTTTTCACGCTTATAAATATCCTCACCTTTAAAAGAGGAGAGTCGTCTATTCAACTGTCATTATTACAGAGTACTGCGTAATTATCTAAACCAAAGTTCTATTATTTACCCTACAAATGATCAAAACAAGTTTAGATATTTATGCAAGAAGCAGTAGAAGGAATTTATCACTTTTGATAAGCGCGGTCGATACAACCTTTTCAGGTTAAGATTTCTGCCTTTTCAACTGAAACCGGAAGATAATGCATTCGAATCAAGAGCCTATGCATGTTAACAGGAGCTTTTCCTTCGCAAAAGCCTCATTCTTCAAGGTGGTAAAATCATTTCACTCCACTTTTGGTTGCTACATAGCCCTGACGTAAAGTACCCGAAAAAAAAGGATATGCGCAGGGCGTACGCCCTGCGCATATCCTTTTTTTTCGATATTCTTCATCCTCGAAGATGCAGGTGTTTTTCCTGCCAGGCTGAAAGTCGAGCGTAGCGAAGATGTCGCAGATGGCGAGTGTTTTCCTCGCCAAGAAGGGTGAGTAGATATGATTTTTGTTTGGAGGGACTTATGTCCGAAGCTGTGATTATTGATGCCATCCGCACGCCAATCGGGGCATTAGGCGGGACCCTGGCCTCCGTTCGCCCGGACGATCTGGCAGCTCTCGTGATCAAGAGCATCATTGACCGTAATAAGTTGGATGTCTCCCTGGTCGAAGAAGTTTATTTTGGATGCGCCAATCAGGCCGGTGAAGATAATCGCAATATTGCACGCATGGCCGCACTGCTGGCCGGGCTCCCTGTTGAGGTGGCCGGCGTGACTGTGAACCGCTTATGTGCTTCAGGGCTGAACGCGGTCAACCAGGCTGCGCGCGCTATCAAAGCTGGGGAAGGGGATGTATTCATTGCCGGTGGTGTCGAATCGATGAGCCGCGCTCCGTATTCGCTCCCCAAAGCGGACTCGGGTTTTTCATTCGGTAACCTTACAGCCTGGGATACTGCTCTCGGCTGGCGTTATCCAAATCCAAAGATGAAAGAAAAATACGGGACCGAATCAATGGGCGAGACGGCCGAGAATATCGCCAAAGAACGTCCCCAGCTCACGCGCGCCATACAGGATGCGTTTGCGCTTCGTTCCCATCAACGTGCCCTCGCCGCCATCGACTCGGGTAAATTCGCTGAGGAAATATTGCCGGTATCCATCCCGCAAAAAAAAGGCGAACCTGTAGTTGTGGCTACGGATGAACGTCCGCGCCGCGATACTAGCCTGGAATCGCTTGGCAGACTCAGGCCAGCATTCCGGGCCGAAGGCGGGACAGTCACCGCGGGGAATTCGTCCGGGTTGAACGACGGCGCGGCAGCCTTGTTATTAATGTCTGAAGAGAAAGCAAAGGAATTAAAGCTCAAGCCGCTGGCACGGATCGTTGCATCGGCAGCTGCCGGAGTCCCGCCGCGTGTGATGGGTTATGGCCCCATCCCCGCCACAAGTAAAGCATTGCAGCGCGCCGGGTTGCAGATACACGACATAGGTCTTGTGGAGCTAAATGAGGCCTTCGCCGTACAATCTTTGGCAGTCATCGAGGACCTGGGGCTTGACCCGGACATCGTTAATGTCAATGGCGGGGCGATTGCCCTGGGCCATCCATTGGGTTGTTCGGGCGCGCGCATTTTGACCACCCTGCTTTATGAAATGAAGCGCCGCGCTCAGAGCGGACAAACGAAACGTCCCTACTATGGATTGGCGACCTTGTGTGTGGGTGTGGGTCAGGGTGAAGCGACCATAGTTGAGTTTACGAGTTGAATAGTTATCCCGAAGGTGATTTATGAAACGCATTCTCTCTTTTCTGTTCATCCTGATCTTTCTGTCAGCGTGCGCTCCTGAACAAATACCAGTGCCGGTCATCCAGGGACCGACGCTCGCTCTTGAAACTCCCACGGCCGTATCCATCAAAGCGCCTGTCGTTTCGCCTCCCGATCTAACATCCATTCGTATGGTGGATGACACAAATGGCTGGGGCATCAACGATACCGATGTGCTCCGTACCGATGACGGTGGCGTCACTTGGCATAACGTCACTCCGGCAAATGCGGGCGCTCTCGGCTATGCAGTGATTACGGATTTTTTGGATACCCAGAACAGA
>CAZPCR010000098.1:0-8974 GCA_964585035.1 uncultured Anaerolineaceae bacterium | reverse complement strand
AAATCCGTTGGATAAAATATTGGATAGACCTTATTGATCAACCAGACGATCGGAGTGATCAGTAGGGGGGTCGCAACAGGATAATAGTAATAGATATGTCCGTTTACAAGGCGGAGCCGATAATCGATTTTCATGTCTATCAAGTTGCGGTACTCGTCCAGGTTGACGTTCCGCTCTCGGAGAATGCTGGCCGCAACATGAAACGACCAAGCCGAATCGGTGCTTGTGGTTACCGGGCTTATTACGTGGACACCATAAGTAATTAAAAAAATACCTAACAAGATCAAGTATTGTGGAACTTTATGAAGTTTTTGGAAGTTCGCCAGCTTGCTCATGGGAAAAATACCACCTGAACCTGTAATCGCGGGATAAATTCCAGAAGGGCAGAGTATTGCCTTCGCCAGTTGATGAACCGACCAAGGATGATTTTTATTTGTAGAAAGGAATCGGGCCCTATGAATAAATACCTATGGAAGTGCATTCCGTTAATTCCCTATATAATTTTTAATGAGGGGTTCTAATTTTGTGATCGTTTTCTTGGGAATTGCGTCTCGTCGGGTGATCAATGCATTGGCGAGGGCACGCTCGCAATTACAAGTCCGAGATGAATTTAAATTGAGCGCAAGATTCTCGATGACTTCAATTGCTATCGAGGTGTTTTTATTAAGTGTTTGGATAACCATGTCTACCGTCACAGACTCTTCGCTTAAACGCCAAACATCATAATCGGTAACGTGTGCCATTACTGCATAGCAAATTTCTGCTTCACGTGCCAGGAATGCCTCTGGGGCTGTGGTCATGCCAATTAATGACATCCCCCAACTTCGATATACACCTGATTCTGCCCTCGTTGAAAATCCAGGGCCTTCAATCGTAATGAAGGCTCCGCCGCGATGGGATACCGCGCTAGTTGTTTTGACGGCTTGTTCCAGTTGATTTGAAAGATCTTCGCAAAAGGGATCTGCCATGCTGACATGACCTACAAGCCCCTCTCCAAAAAAGGAACGATGTCGATTGCTGGTTTTATCATAAAGTTGGTCGGGTATCACTACGTGACCCGGAGCGTAATCTTCTCGAAGTGAACCACATGCACTTATACTTATTATTCGATCAATGCCTAACGATTTGAGAGCGTAAATATTAGCTTGGTAGGGTACTTCCGAAGGCGTCAGATGATGACCAATGCCATGCCGGGCAAGGAAAGCAATTTTACGGCCCTTCAGATTTCCCACGACGATCGGGGCGCTAGGCTTGCCAAACGGCGTATCTAGCATATATTCTTTTGAATCTTGAATAATGATCATTTCGTATAATCCGGATCCGCCAATGATTGCAAACTGAATGTTCTTAATCATATAAATCCTTTATAAATTATTATTGTGGAATAAAAGGATTATCACCAAGATTAATAATCAGGTGAGCCTTGCCGCATTTAATTTCATCCCCGCTTGTGACCACCGTAGCAGTAGTCAATTTATCTCGGTTCAATCTTGTACCATTGGTTGATGCTAAATCTTCCAACCACCATTGTCCGTGGTGGAAACTGAGCTTGGCGTGATGCGCAGAAACCGACCCGTCTTCCAGGGTTATGTCGCAAGACTGGTCCCTCCCTAGAATTACCTCAGGCTGAGAAAAAGATCGAAAAAAAGGAGCCTGTCCCTTTATCGTGCCCTCAAGGTGTATCGTACGGACTTGACGTAAAGCCGACCGCGAGCCGGTCCGTTTCAAATCAAGCCAGATTGTCCAAAAGGCCCATCCGAGGAATCCGTATAATGCCAGCGCAAGCAGGATACGAAACACTAGGACAATCAGTCCACTCATTTCTTCTTTTTTGGAGTGGGCGGGAGAGTATGTATTACGGCCGTCTTTCGGTTTGCGCTTGCGTCATTTAATGGGGAAGTATCTGCAAGATCCGGACGAGGGAGTGGATTATCCTGCCCGAAAATGAGAGCCACACCCGCCAGTGAGATCACATCGCCGGGATAAAGAACGCTCTGGTTGGCGCGTTGCCCATTAACAAAGGTCCCGCCTGTCGAATTAAGATCGAAGACCACATAGCGGCCTTTTATCGAACGTAGTTGGGCGTGATTCCGTGAGACACGCGGGTCATCTACGACAACGGTGTTGTCGAGTCGACGGCCAATATTAATGACTGGCTGTTTTAGCGGAAAAACTTTAACACCTTCAACAATTAAAAAGGCGTTTTCGGGAATAGCGTCATCGTCATTAGCTTCATTTTGGTTTTCAGTATCGGTCTTCATTTCTTTTGTCTCTTCCATAGGTTCCACTCGATGAGAGGCTATTAAATTAAAGTCTCCGGGAGGAATGGTTGGGTCTTCTGCAATAGTAATCGTTGGTGGGTGATTGAAACGGATACCTTCATCATGACCGACGGTCTTCAAGATCTCGGTCAAGGTTTCAATTAGGTGCGGTTCCTTCCAGTGGCCAACCGTGTCGGCATGCGACAAGAGAGTATAAACATCAGGCGCAACAGAAGCGCCGCCCTCGAGTTCAACAAGGTTTGAATGGAGCGCAGTGGTGAGTTTTTGAACAACCAGATCTTCAGGTTTTTGTCCCGGCAATACATTAATGAGTTGGACTTCGATTAATGTCTGCAGGCGTAATTCTAAATCCTGAATGTTCATTTTTTCTAAAATCCTGATGAAATATTATACTTCTTCCTGAATTTTTACTCTTAGCTCGAGTGAAATGCTATACGATTTCCTATGTGAGATTTGGGGAAATTTCTTGAACAAGATAAGTAGAATCCGCTTATTTTTGGGATTACAATTCTCTGCCACAATTGGGACATTTTATTTCATTTTGGTTGACAACGAAACCACAATTTGGGCATGTGCTTGGTTGGGATTTTCCCAACGGAGCACCACATGCGATACAAGCGGCTTCACCGATAGGATTCGCAGTACCACAATATTCGCATGTCAGTCGGCTAAACCTCTCTGAGAGTTGAAATTCGGTGCCAAGTGCGCGTGCAGCTTGATCGATTACCTGCCAAACATGTTCGCTAAGTTGTAAATTTTCAACATCCTGGGCGATGTCGTCCAGCCGGTTTAACAAATTCCAGGGATTTATCAGTGCTGCCATTGTTGTCCGGCCAAGGGATGCAGCTGTACTTAACCATTCCTGTTGTCCGAGATGGATAAGTACCCCGTCAGGGGCTTTTTGAAGCGTGATTGTCAGGGCTGTCTGGCCACCTGAGGCTGCACCGGCTCGAGTACTGATTTGCACCGCCAGGTTATCGGTTACGCCAACAATTTGAGCCCGTAAATTACCTCGGTTAAATTCTGCTAAAAGTGGTTGTGCAAGGTCTATAGGCTTTAAATTTCCATGGAAAATTCTTTGGTCCATATTTTCGATTATAATCGCGAAGCGATTTTCCTTTCAACTTTCTTGATACTATTTGCCATTCATTCATTATTTTCTTACATTAAATACAGATACCCTCTGGTAGAGAAAATAATATTTCCTTACATTCATAAAAAGGATTTTAGCTTTAATAAAGGCCTTCAAAAGTATATAACGATATGAACAAATTCCGGTTTCATTTTTTCTTGTGTATTGGTTGTTTTATCGGTTTCCTTGGCCTGTTTCTGGTATTCCCGGCTAAAATAAGCGTCTATGCTCAGTCGCCTGTGACAGGCACAGCCACCCCCGGTGGGCCCAAGCCGTTCATTACGAATATATTTGAAGGCGAACCTGCTATTAATGTGCGCACGGGACCAAGTACGATCATTTATCCAGACCCGTGCGGTACGCTACCCTATGGCGCTACTGCTCCTGCATTGGGTAGTTCGCCAGCCCATGAGTGGATTTTGATTGCATATAGTGCTTGTCCGAATGGGGTGGGGTGGATTTACGCACCAAATGTCGAACTCTCTCCCGGTTATCTGCCTATTGTTGAACCCCCTCCAACCGCAACACCTCTCGCTACCGCCACAATCGATCCGACCTTAGCTGCGGCTTTTAATATTCAACCTACAGTAACAAGGCTGCCTACTTTTACGCCAGCTCCGCCTCTGGTTATTCCCACATTTACTGATGGAACCCCGCAGGAGAATTTTCCGATAGGCGAGGCTATCATCGCAATTGCTGTGCTTGGGATAATTGTTTTAGTGCTTTCCCTTTTTATTCGGCGTTAATGAAAATCCGCAGGTTCCTTTTTTTAGTTTTCATAGCATTGGGAGTAGTTTCACTCCCCTTGAGCATTCCTAGGCGAATCCCGGTTTTCGCACAGCAGCCAACAGGGTCAATACCTACAGTCACGGGTACCCCTGCAGGCCCTATGGTATCCGTTGATCCCAGTTTGGGGCAAATTGACATATATGCCGGTCCAAGTAGCTTTAATTACCCAGCTATTGGCGTGCTCCTGACTGGAGGAAGCGCGCCGGCACTTGGAAGGGCTCGTGGCGATCAAGATTGGATCATGATTCGTTACCTAGGTGTACCCGGCTCGATCGGTTGGGTGTATGCGTTATACGTCTCATTAACGGGGGCGAACGGTGTTGAATTACCATTAATCGACATTCCCCCTACGCCGACACCCGCATCTACTCCGACAATAAATCCTACACTTGCCGCTGCGTTTATCGCTCCGGCACAGGCGACCCGTTTGCCGACGTTTACGCCTCCTGCGCCTTTGGCGGTTCCTACTTTTGTAGACGAAAATCAGCGTTTCAGCAGGATCCCCATTGGGCTTTTGGTTTTCGGTTTTGCAATTGTGGGCGTCTTGGGAACAATCATCTCATTTTTGCGGGGTAGATGAACTTTTCATTTTTGAATTTTGATACGTATGTACCTACGATGCGTCTTTATTCCCAAACTCAAATTCCCTATTTCGGTTCGCGATTTACTAATAAGGATTGACGTTAAGGAGATCGTGGAAAAATTAAAAAAAAACAAGCCGGGTTGCATCAGAAACCCGGCTTGTTTTTACTTATCGAAATCAGTTATTACATGAGCAAGAGCCACCGCAGGCGCACCCTTCTTCCGCTTGCTCATGATTATGACCCTGTGCATTGGGACTATTTACTATGAACCCCGCACCTCGTTCCGGATCATTAACAAAATCAATTTTCGCTCCACGCAGGTAATCAATTGAAATTTCATCAACAACAACCTTGACACCGCTTGATTCAAACATCATGTCGACGTCGCGGACGTTGTTATCCAGGGCCATACCGAAGTTGACACATGAGGAGCATCCGCCCCCGGCTACGTAAACACGCAATGCGTAACCTTCAAGATTGCGTTCAGTTAGGATATTGGTAACTGCCTTTGATGCAGCAGGGGTGAGCTCAATGGTTTGAACATCAATTTCTTGTAACATGTAAGTCTCCTATAGGAGTAAATTTGACATATATTATCAAATATCGCAATATTTGTCAATAAAATTGGCTTGAAAGTAGATTTTATGATTAAAAGTGAATTTTGTAATATGTGGGTCTAAAGGTAGAACCAAAGCTATACTGATTGCTCTGCAGATTGCTCAATAATCTAAAACAGAGCCATCCTGTTTAGCTTTTACTTTATACGCTAATTGTTATGCTTGACACAAACCCGTTGGGACTGTAAAATCTCGTTGTTTTACTTTTAGGCGTTTGCCTAATTATTTTATCAATTTCCGGGAGGAAATACTCTAATATGTATGCCATGCAAGGACTTACCTCATTCGAGGCGATTGCAATCTGGGCTGTATTTGGCATTGCCATTGTAGGCCTTCTTTATGCACTCATCCTCCGAACACAAATTCTGAAAGAGGATAAAGGCACTCCCAAGATGCAGGAAGTTTGGGGGGCGATCAAAGACGGCGCGGACGCGTATTTGGCGAAGCAGCTGCGTTCGATCCTGCCACTAATCGTAATCCTTACGTTTGCCTTATTCCTGTCCGTGTACATCGTTCCTCCGTCTTCCGAAGCATTGGAGCGTTTTAGCGCCAATACGCCGGACCAGGTTCGGTTGATCATCGGCATTGCTCGCGCATTAGCCTTTGTTATGGGTGCAGCGTTTTCACTAACGGTCGGCCAGATCGGGATGCGGATGGCTGTACAGGCAAATGTGCGTGTTGCCTCGGCTTCCAAGCGCTCGTTTGCTGATGCGCTCCGCATTGCCTATCGCGCTGGGACGATCACGGGCATGCTGACCGATGGTCTTGGGTTGCTCGGCGGTACCTTGATCTTCATCTTTCTTGGCATAGCCGCACCGGATGCTCTTCTCGGATTTGGCTTTGGTGGAACACTCCTGGCTCTTTTCATGAGAGTAGGCGGCGGTATTTTCACCAAGGCTGCCGACGTTGGAGCTGACCTGGTTGGCAAGGTAGAAGCCGGAATCCCGGAAGATGATCCTCGAAACCCGGCCGTTATAGCAGATCTCGTCGGCGATAATGTAGGTGATTGTGCCGGCATGGCTGCCGATATTTTTGAATCTTACGAAGTGACCATCGTCTCAGGCTTGATCCTGGGCCTGGCTCTTTGGCATGCCACAGGACGACTTGAATGGATCATCTTCCCGTTGATGGTGCGTGGTATCGGAGTTTTGTCATCCATCATCGGCACGTATGTTGTGCGCGCCGGCCCCGGTAAGAGCGGGAATGCCATGGCTGCGATATTCCGCGGCTTCCTCACATCCGCAGTGATTTCAGCCGCATTATTCTTCATCGCCGGTTTCTTTTATTTACAGGATCCGTCTTTGGGAGGTTGGTGGCGGACACCGGCGGCAGTCGCGGTCGGCGTTTTACTCGCCATTGTGATTGACCGATTGACAGAGTACTTTACAGGGACACATGCTGCGCCGGTGAATGACATCAAGAAAGCTGCAGATACTGGTGCGGCGACCTTGATTTTGCAGGGTATTTCGAATGGTTTCGAATCATCCGTTTGGTCGGTGATTGTCATCGCACTTACGATCATTGCATCCATCTTTATATTTGGCACTAATCCTGCTGCCGATGCTGCTACCAAAGTGACATTTATTCTTTACGGTGTCGCGATGACTGGTATTGGCATGCTAACCTTGACCGGTAATAACGTCGCGATGGATTCGTTCGGTCCAATCTCTGATAACGCCAATGGTATCGGCGAGATGGCTTGGTCCGGTAAAACCGACAAGGCTACTAAAGATTCCCAACAAATAATGGCTGATATGGATGCGGTAGGTAACACCACAAAAGCCATTACGAAGGGGGTTGCTATCGGCTCTGCCGTGATCGCTGCCGTAGCGCTCTTTTGTTCATTCCTGGTTGATGTGTCTCGGGCGCAGGCTGGAATGGGAATTCCCACAGAAGGTCAAATCCAAGCTTTGGGAATCCGCGTCGACATTCCGCAAGTCTTCGTTGGTATGTTGATCGGAGGGGCGCTTCCGTGGCTGTTCTCTTCGTTTGCCATCCAGGCTGTCAGCCGCGCGGCGTCTTTGATCGTTCTGGAAGTCCGTCGTCAATTTAAACTTGGCGTTCTAACGGGAAAAGTTAAGCCTGATTACAGACAGGCCGTTGCGATTTCAACCAATGCCGCCCAGAAAGAACTTGTATCTTTGGCATTACTAGGAATCCTTACCCCGATCGTGGTCGGCTTGTTATTGCAAGTTGAAGCCCTTGGTGGTTTCCTGGCCGGCATCATCGTATCCGGTCAGTTATTGGCAGTCTTCCTGAATAACTCAGGTGGTGCATGGGACAATGCCAAGAAACTGATTGAAGATGAGCCAAAAGATCCAAAGAAAAATTCTGGAAAAGGTTCTGAACGGCATAAAGCCGCAGTTGTTGGCGACACAGTTGGCGACCCATTCAAGGATACGGCAGGTCCTGCGTTGAATCCTATGATCAAGGTTGTCAACCTGGTCTCGGTGATCATTGCCCCAATCATTGTTCAGTATGCCGGTGTTACTGGCGTTGCATTGTACGTTGTTTGGGCGATTGCCATTGTGCTAATTGGTGTTTTGGCCTGGGCAGTGATGCGCTCTAAGGCCCCTGCGCCTACGATTTCAGGGAGATAGTATTTTTGTCAATAAACATCGCCCGCCAAAAATGGCGGGCGATGTTTTTAATTTCCATTTTCAATCCTATATTAATGTCTTTTGGAAAGGTAAATTCAATATTAATTACTGGATTCTCGGCATGGATTTGATAAATCCTTCTAGATTATTCGGCCGTCTACAAATGGGTTTTTTATCTGAATTTTTACACAATCAACCCTCCTATTTTACTAAGATTAATTAAACATATCCGGAATTAGTTATATAATTGGTAAAGTTAAGAATATGGGCCGAGTAATTTCACAAAATAATATAATTATGCAGCTTGAAAAAAGCCTAATAATTTCCGTTGTAATTCCGGCATATTGCGCCGAAAAGCACCTAGAATTAGTTGTAAAAGGTATTCCTGAATTCATTACCTATATCATCATCGTGGATGATTGCAGCACTGATAGCACGCTTCAAATTGCTAAACGATTAGCAATTAAAAACACTAGAATTAAACTGATTAAACATGAGATGAATCAGGGAGTGGGGGGGGCAATGCTAAGTGGATATGGCCTTGCATATAAACTGAATTCTGGAATTGTTGTAAAAATAGATTCAGACAATCAGATGGATCCAGATTTCTTGCCGGACTTAATCGATCCAATCATAAATGCAGAGGCAGACTATACCAAAGGTAATCGATTCTTGATGTCGAATTTAAGTACCATGCGCGCTTTACGCAGATTTGGAAACCTTGGTCTTTCATTCATGACAAAAGTTGCCTCCGGTTATTGGGATATATTTGATCCCACGAATGGTTATACGGCGTTGCGTGGACGTATCATTCCTTTAATTAACAAATCCAAGATTGATAAAAAATATTTTTTTGAGTCCAGTATGTTGATGCAATTGTATTTATTGCGCGCGGTGGTAAAAGATATTCCAATACCCTTAAGGTATGGTGACGAAACCAGCCATTTGTCAGAATGGTACTCGCTACTTT